>CAYSSW010000050.1:0-14878 GCA_964434005.1 uncultured Methanospirillum sp. | reverse complement strand
CAACAAGCACAGGACGAATATTAGATGCTGCAGCTGCCCTCCTTGGAATCTGCAATAAAAAGACCTATGACGGAGAACCTGCCATGAAACTTGAATCAGCTGCATGGGGTGTTAAACCAGAAATCTGGGATATTCCAATTGGAAATTATAATGGATGCACTGTACTTGATACCAGAACCCTCCTGAAAAAGACAAGAGATGAATTCCTTGCCGGTAAAAACCAGAAACAACTTGCTTCCTCTTTCCAGTTTAACCTTGCAAAGGGAATTGCAGAGATGGCAGTTATTGCAGGAGATGACTCTGGATATAAAAAGATCGCATTATCGGGGGGAGTTGCAATAAATAAACAGATCAGAGAGACGATTCAAAAAACAGTCTCTGAAAAAGGGTTTGAATTCATGATGAATAAAGAGATGCCACCAGGAGATGGATGCATCTCATATGGACAGTGTATCTTTGCCGGTTTATCTTAACTGTTCTTTAACAGTTTTGATAAACTCTATTTTTCGCTCAATTGACTGATTACTCCAGTTTTCAACTTCAAGTGTTACCGTATATCTTCCAATTCCACCATATACATGGACAGGGTTCTGGAGTTTTGAGAACGAGCCATCTCCAAAGTTCCACCACCATTTTGTAGGATTACCTGTCGAGTTATCATAGAATTGAACTACAAACGGTGGGTTTCCAACTTGTTTATCTGCTGAAAAGTTAGAAACAAGCTGTGATGGTTTATTTGTTGGAACAGGCATTACTGTTGGAGTAACATTTGGATTGACTATTGGAGAAACATTAGAAACATCAGATGGAGCCTTGGTTGGGATTACTGTAGGTTCTATTGTTGGTGTAATATTTGGAGAAATATTAGAAACATCAGTTGGAACCTTGGTTGGGATTACTGTAGGTTCTATTGTTGGTGTAATATTTAATGATTCAGTAATATTGGAGCCAACAGTTATCTTTGAAACTCCAATTTCTGCTTCAATCGGATTACCAGAGTCATCAGTCAGTTCACCAATTGTTATCAGGATAGATCCAGTCCCATCAGTCAGGCCATTTACTGTTAAAGTACAGAGCGGAACAAGTGTAGCTCCCGCTTTTACTGCATCAGTAAGGTCAACTGATATTACATTTGCCTCACTATTTGGGAGTGAGGATACCTGTTTTAATCCGTCAAATACATCTGGAAATTTAACAGATGTTATCTCTGCAATACCAGATGGAACAATTCCTATTGTCAGATCAAACCCTGATAACCCATCTGGAATATCAGATAGTGTAATACTTATCTCCCCCGAAGCGCCAGATTCTGCAAGTATTAAATCAGAACCGGACAGAGTTACCGCTGAAACAAAAGACGCTCCTGATACAATTAAAATCAGAGAAAGAATCACAAACATTGTTATTTTTTTTATTGACATGACTCCTCCTGCACGATTAGGTACAGTCTTAATGATTTTATAATGCAGGGCTTAAAAAAGGTAACGGTTGTCTCAAATAGACTTGTACTCAACTGTGTTGTTACGAGGGTAATATGGACCTTCGTAATAATAGGTTGAGATTATTCCAAGTTCATTTTTGATATCAAGAGTATCAGTCCAATTTGAGAATCCATCCTTAACAAGGGTCAGATTATGACTTCCAACCTCAAGATTCATTATCATAATATCACTCTTTCCTACAAGCTCATCGTCAATGTAGACATCCGCGCTATCCGGAACAGATACTATGTATGCAGCTCCTGTCTGAGGTGGAGTTGAGACAAAGGTTCCAAAGGTCGGTTTATGAGGCTGAAGGTTGTAACCTGAGATATAAGACGGGAGTGAACCACCGTTTATGATGATTGGATCAACTACGTCAAAGTAACCATCAAGGTGTAATCTTAACTGGTAATCCTTCACAGAAAGATCACTGATAACTGTAGGAGTGTAACCCTGAAATGCGTTGTTAAGATAGACTTCTGCTCCGGATGGAACAGAATAGATGGTTACATTATTTTTCTCTCCTCGAGCCGGCTGTTTCATTGCGTCAACTGTTATCAGGTTTTCTTTCACACAGAAATCTGAATGTTCAGAGTTTGATGCCATCAGTGTTACTGTGTAGTTACCCGGGATCTTATAGGTGTGCTGCGGGTTCTGAATTACAGAACTGTTGTCGGTCATATTATCACCAAAGTCCCATACAAACTTTTCAGGATATCCATCGGAGATATCAGTAAAGAAGACAGTCATTGGGACATGTCCTAAAACCGGGGTTGCAGTAAAGTTTGCATCAACCTGTGGAACTGGTGTTGGTTCACCTGTAGGAATCACTGTCGGCTGCACGGTTGGAATTTTTGTTGGTGTAACATTTGGAATATCTGTTGGAACGACAGTTGGTGTTTCTGTCGGCTGCACAGTTGGAATTTTTGTTGGTGTAACATTTGGATCAATTATTGGAGAACCACCTGATACTATTACAGTAGCAGGATTTATTGAAACATCAATCGCATTTCCACTATCATCGGTCATTTCATTTATAGTAAAACTAATGGTTGCCGTTCCATCTGCTATACCTTCAATAGTAAGCGTGCAGAGTTCTGTGTTTACTGCCCCTGGAACAATGCTATCCATCAGATCAACACCCATAATTTTCACGAGGTAACCTGGAGTCCCATTTACTTCCTTTAATCCTGCCCATTCAGGAATGGAGACTGAACTTATTTGAGCAATATTTTCCGGAGAAATTTCTGCCACAATATTATATCCTGCAAGCCCGTCTGGTAGTGAATCTACAACAAGTGGAAGAGTCTGACTGTTTGATGCTCCTTCAATCGATACACTACTGGTAGCAATTGTTGCTGCCGATCCTGCTCCACAGATAAGAAACAGGGTTACAAGCCCAATAAGGGCAATTTTTAATGAATTCATAACGTCACCATTTATTCTTCTCTCATTCATGAAAATCACCAGAACCTCTTGTAAAATGCTACTACATCATTGTAGGTAATTACTCCGGCCCCATCATAATTGAATGGATCAACATCTACCAAAGCCCCCTGATTAAGTGCCTTAAAGAAGGTTGTTACATCTGCAAAATTAATCACACCATTTCCATCAAAATCATCAATAAGCCCGTCATGATTTGTATCCTGAGGCTTTCTTGTCTGTCCTGGAAGAGTGTCAATTTCAAACACTGAAATACTTGCATTAAGACCTTTCAGAGCCATAACATTCGGAGTCCCGTTTTGTGCATATGATGAGGAGTTAAGACTCATCTCAGCAACTCCTGGTGTTATTCCAAACAGAGTAATATTACCAAGAGAAACATTTGTCGTCCCTGCAGGGAGTGATCCGGTAGTTGACCATCCGGCAAGGTTAAGATGCTGAATTGGTCCATCAGATGGAACTTCTACAACATCAAACTGATCTGCCCATTCTGGCTTTGTTGTGTTTGAAGCATCTCCAAATCTTACAGATTTAGTGCTGTTGAGGTCAAGCCCGGTTCCATAACTTCGAATACCATAGTCTGCCCTTGAAAGAACTATACTAACATCACGATAGTTATTTTCACCTGCAATTATCGAGATATTATCTGGAATAAAACTAACAGTTCCTTCTGTAGATCTCGTGGAAACGTTGATAGTGCCTGTCTTTGAGCCAACTGATCTTCCATATTTATTCAAAACCTTAAGTTCAATATTGTGAGTTCCAGAGGAATTGTAAGTATAGACAGGATCTGAACCATTTATATGAACCTGTCCTATATCATCAAAAGTCCAGTTAGAAACTCCCGGAAGAGCAGAACCAGTACTATTGTCATGGAACTGAACTGGAATACCGACAAGAGCTTTTGGTGGATTAAGGAGATTTCCATTCATATCAGTGACCTGATAATTCACATTAACATCATCACTATAAACACCAACATATTCGAAATATTGCTCTCCGGTGCTCTTTTCACCATAAAGGTTACTTTTAACACGAAGAACCGGAGAATAATCTCCAATATTCTTGTATGTATGGCTTACATTAAACCAGGTATTGTCATTAGGCATAGACGAATAACGAGTCTGATGGTAAGATTCCCCATCTTCAAAACTCCACCAAGCTTCATTGATAAGTGACCCATCCGTTGTATTCCCAACAAATTGGACTGTAAATGGAGCAGTTCCATTCACAGGCATTGATGCACCATTTAAAAGAATCGTCGGACTAATATTTCCATTAACAGTAATAACCCGTGTCCATGATGAAGTCCCACCACAGCCGGTTACTGTTAAATTTGCACGGTATTGTCCGGTGGTGTTATAAATATGGGTGAAATTCTGCTCATGATATACAGTTGTCCCATCTCCGGTCTGCCAGGTCCAGTCCTGTGGATTTCCATCAGACATATCAATAAATTTCACAGTTAATGGATTAACTCCTGTAACTGTTTCTGGGTTAAAGAATGCAGAGGGTGCACCCGATACATGAATACTACTGGCAAGCACAGCAGTGCTTGAACCAGCAGCGTTAGAGGCTGTCACTGTTGGCGTAAAACTGCCAGTCTTGTCATATATATGAGTGGTGGTATTGACAGTTGTAATTACTTCAGGCCTGCCATCACCAAATGTCCAGTAAAAAGAACTTGGAAGACTGTATACATCATTTTTATCGACAACTGCCGTTAATGTTACTGATTGACCTTTACAAATTGAAAAATTACTTGTTTCAAGATCTACAAATGGTTCGCCCAATACCCGGACAGTTCGCTTGATCGAGAAGTTAGTATCACAACTCTTCCCGGTAACAGTTACAGGATAGTCCCCGGTTATATCAAACGTATGAATAACACGTGATCCACTTTCATTCTTCGAACCATCTCCAAAGTACCATTCTGTAGTTATTGGTGTGAAATTCGTGCTTACAGCCTCATATATCACTGGTTTTTTGGCAGGAACAGATATTATGGTACCTGTGCTGTTATATCCGGCAGCGGTGAAATTTATAGTTCTGTTAGTATCATAGACAGAAATGTAAAGAGGATCAGATTCAACAACTGATGAACGTGTCCAGATTTTGAGAGTTACAGGGAATGTCCCGGTCTTTTTATAAGTATGTTTTACAGATTCTGCGACACTATATGTGGTATTTCCTTTTGTTCCGTCACCAAATGACCAGAGTCTTGAGACAATATTTGGATCTGAACCTGAATTATCAGTAAATGTAACTGTCAGAGGAACTTCTCCACATGAAGTATTCGGCGTAAATGATGGTTTTATTGTCGAAGAATTGAACTTGACAACAAAGGCATCATACTTACCATTGCTGCCGGTATAATTACCTCCAACATAAATGTTAGGCTTTCCTTCAAGACGCACCTGTTGATTTATCCATCTTGAGACCGGGAAACAGTTAACATCACAGTTTATTCCGGACTTAAGGGCAAGAAATGAGGGGGATTTTGTATAACCTGTGACCTCGACAACACTACCATCTTCATTTACTGCAACTGCTCTTCCAACATCATCCTGATAACCACCAAGATAAGTCAGAAATTCCACATCTGATCCGGCACTGTTGAGACAGCCCACAAATGCATCAAGAGCTCCAGAATATGTTTTTATATAATCCTTAACCCTTAAAGCAGGAGATTTTGTAGAGCCTATTACAAATGTTCTGCCTGTATTATCAGTTGCAATGTCATATCCAACATCATCATTACTACCTCCAAGATATGTTGAATAAACTAACTCTGTTCCGGCTGCATTGAATTTTGTGACATATGCATCAGTATCAAGGCCAATCATGTATGCCTTTTTCGTCTGGAAGGCGTCCTTTGTTGTTGGGAAGTCAGTTGATGCGGTAGATCCTATAACATACGTATAACCCTCGTTATCAACACTTACACCCTCACCATAATCATAGGCAGTTGAACCTCCAAGATATGTCGCATAAACAGCAGCAGAACCCTCTGCATTCATCTTAAAGAGGAATGCGTCTCTTGAGCCAGAGAGTGTCTTTTGATAACCAAAAACATCTGCCGGGACAAGATCTTTGGATGTAGTAGTTCCGAAGATATATGCATTTTTAGCAGAATCTACTGCAATACTGTTTGCAAAATCTTCATTTGCTCCACCAATAAAACTTGAATATTCAAGCGTGTTCCCGGCAGGTCCGATCTTTGAAACAAAGGCATCGCCAATTGTGGACATTGAACTTGAGGTTTCCTGATATGCACCGGTGGTTGTCGGGAAGGTATTCTCATCCTTTTTGTATGGACTGTTTCCAATAGTCTTACCGGCAATGTATACCGCCCTATCGCTGTCTATTGCAATATCATTGGCCTCATCATCATTTGTTCCTCCAAGATATGTTGAGTAGATGAAATTTGAACCTTCAGCGTCAAGTTTAGTCACAAAAACATCATGGTTGCCATGGAGTCTGTCACCAATCCAAAGTGGATTTACAACAGGGAAATCGTCAGATGAAGTGTATCCGGTGAGATACATATTTCCGCTGCTGTCAACTGCAATACCCTTACCGACATCTCCACTGCTTCCTCCAAGATAGGTGGAGAACTGAATAGTTGCATTACCACTGTTCGTTGCACTTAGTTTTGTGACAAATACATCTGTGCTGCCATGACAGAATGAACCATTAAAAGAAAACGGTAATTCAGGGTTAAAATAATTATCTACAGGGTACACAGAGAGATTACATGATGAGGTATAACCTGTGATATATGCATTACCCAAAGGATCTACTGCAATATCCATACCAAAATCATCATTACTTCCTCCAAAATAAGTTGAATACTCAAGATATGGATCAATAATCAGAGGTAGTGATGTATTGTACTCGCCGATGTTAAAACCAACAATTCCATCATCAATAATCTGATAAGATGAATTAACTCCGATTACTTCGCCATCTACTTCCTGAAAGGTAACAGGAACAGTTTCTGTCAGGTTTCCAAAGCCTGTATTTACCAGAAGTGAACCATCTTCATTTAAGGATATCTCATCAGATCCTTCATATTTCATTCTGATTGATGATGGAGAATAACCAGGAAGAACGGTGTACTCACGTTTAAGCACTCCCGTCTTTCCAGAATATGTGAGAGTAATTCCAGGTATGATTTCCTGATAACTGATAGATTCATACCATGGAACATGTGACTGCCACTCTGATTCATTCTGACCAGAAAGGAAGTTTGCATAACCAGGAAGTTCCTTTCCGGCTATAACTGTGGTGTTCTCTGATACATTTTCAAGTGTGACAAAAACAGGTTTTTCCACAGATTCACAACTCTCACAATTACTTGCCGGACCCGAAATACTCATCCCCGTATTTGTAAAATCAAATGAATATTGAAGTGATTTTACCTGATATTTAATATCATCATTTGCCTGTCCATTATTTTGTATGAACTGAACAGGTTGCGTGGACAGATCAGATACTACTCTTTCAGTACTAACTCCATTTACTGCCCCAATACAGAAAAGGAGCAACAGTAACAGAGTAAGCACTTCAACTTTAATGTTACTGCTACGTTTTTTAACCATTATATTCCTAAACCCCCATCACAGACTTTTCACGCATCACTCTGTGATCTGAATGCGCCCATAATACAAGCAGGAGAATGCCTGCGTTTTGAGGTATTTGCCTGATTATGATCTGGTTTATTGCATTCAGATCACTTTTATGCTGCACCCAGTATACGAACAGTGTTTATTTATGTCGTTATATAATTTTCTAAATATTTTGTTCGTACGAAGCCTGCTTCAAAATTCATTAGATAAGAAAAGAGGTATGAGGTTATTGGGCAACATTATTAGGATTAGTTACTGTTATCAAAAGTTTCTTCTTCTTTTGTAGAAATATCCTCACGTCTCATTGATGGGAAAAGGATTACTTCCTTAATTGAAGAGTTATTAGTAGCAAGCATTACAAGCCGGTCAATTCCAATTCCAACACCGCCTGTTGGTGGCATTCCATATCCAAGTGCATTGACAAAGTCATAATCATGCATCTGGGCTTCTTCATCACCAAGTCTTCTCTTCTCTTCCTGACCTTCAAATCTTTCCACCTGATCTACAGGATCATTTAGTTCTGAAAAACCATTAGCAAGTTCCATTCCGGCAATGAATAGTTCAAATCTCTCAACAAATCCTTCTTTTTCCCTGTGAAGCTTTGCAAGCGGAGAAATCTCTACAGGGAAATCATGAATAAATGTTGGCTGAATGAGTTTATCCTCTACAAGTGCATCAAAGAAAAGAGGGAGCATTTCACGCGGGTTTTTTGCTCCTGATAATCCATCAATCTTGTTTTCTTTTCCAATTTCCATCAGTTCTTCAAGAGAGTGAGAGAAAAGATCAACTCCACCTACATCTCTGACAGCCTCTTCCATTGTCATCTTTTTGAAGGGAGTATCAAAGCAGATCTCATTTTCTCCATATTTGACAGTGCTACTGCCTGATGCAGACTTGATTATTTCACTGATTAAAGTCTCTGTGAGCTCCATCATATTCTTATAATCTGCATATGCCTGATAGATCTCAACGGTTGTAAATTCCGGATTATGACTTGTATCAATATCCTCATTACGGAAGTTCTTAGCAACTTCAAAGACTCTTTCAAACCCTCCGACAATAAGTCTCTTGAGATATAATTCTGGAGCTATACGCATGTAGAGCTTCTGCTCAAGGAAATTGTGAAAAGTCGTAAATGGTCTTGCATTCGCTCCACCATATATTGGCTGAAGAATCGGAGTCTCAAACTCAAGAAAATCCTTCTGATTCAGGATACTTCGAAGCAGTGAGATAATAGAACTTCTCTTTCTGAAAGTCTCCCTGTTCTCTTCATTAACCATTAAATCAAGATAACGCTGTCGGTAACGCTTTTCAAGATTTGTCAGACCGTGGAACTTTTCGGGAAGTGGACAGAGAGACTTCGTCAAAACCACAAAATCATCAACATGGATAGTAATCTCACCCACTTTTGTACGAAATACCCGCCCGATTACTCCAATAATATCTCCACGTTCTATAAAACTCTTAAACTGATCAAATTTACCTTCAGGCAGATCAGCCTTTTTTATATAGAGTTGAACCTTTCCGCTCTCATCTGAAAGATCTGCAAAGAAGGTCTTACCATGATCACGAACAGTAACAAGTCTTCCGGCAGTCTTTACTACCTTTTCAGATAACTCATGGGTTGCCTCTGAAAATTCTTCACGGATTTCATATATTTTGTGTGTCCGGACAAATTCCGGAGGGTACACATGAACACCAGAATTTATCAGTTGTTCACGCTTTATAAGACGCTGCTCGTCAAATTGGAGGGCTGGATTCTCCTGCATTAATGATACACCTGTTAAATTGAAATATTTTGGCAAGGTTGAAGGATCTTCCTGTAGGGAGATACCTCTAATAATAACCTCCTACTTGTAGAACAGCAGATTAGAAAAAAGTCACCCATGATACTTCAAAAAAAGATTGAAAAAAGATAGAACAAAATTAATTACGCCTGTATAAATACATGAAGAGTCCTGCAAGAACAAACAGAATTATTGCCGGCGTTGGCCATGGAACTTCATTATCTTGATTATTCTCCGAGAGAGCAGTATTTATCTGAAGCACCTGACCAGCTGTTATCTTCATGACACCTGAATAATCGTTGTATCCTGAAAGGCTGAATGTATAGTTATGCTCACCAGATGTAATCATATCAAGAGTTGTCGGAGTTTTTCCATAAAGCACACTGTCAATGAAGACATCAGCGCCGGCGGGTTCAGAATTCAGTATTAACTGACCATTCTCCTGTGGCATGGGACTTGGAAGTAACCGTGCAGCAATATTTTCTGTTTCGCCCGCATTTACCTGTACTTCCTGTTTTTGATCTTCATAGTTATTCATCACTACATATACCTGATAAACACCAGGGAGAAGACCTGTTATCTCAAATGGCTGCCCTGTACCAGTTGTTCCAATGAATTTTTCATTTATAAAAACTGATGCTCCAGGAGGGTCGGATGTTACTGCAATTGAGCCGTTTAATGCCTCTGATGGTTCAACAAGTTCAGCATTTACCGGAGTCTGAAGATTTGTATTAACCCTTACAAAAGTTATGAACTCATCATACCCGGCCTTTGTTACTTTTATCTGATGGTTACCGGTGGTTACATCTCCTATTACCGTGTTTGTAATTCCAGAATACACACCATCTACATAGACAGAAGCTCCTGCCGGTGATGATGTAATCACAAGAGATCCCCATGATGTTCGTGGAATCATTTCAGCCTCAAATTTTATGGTTTTGCCGGCTTCTACATCTACATTTTTGACATATCTGTCAAAACCTGATAGAGAGAAGGCAAGCAGATGACTTCCTGCAGAGACATCATAATATGTCCATGGAGTTGTCTGTGTTTTACTGTTATCAAGCGATACCATGGCTCCTGATGGAATTGAAGTCACCTCAAGGGTTCCCGCCGGCGATGTTGGAACAAGCGTTACAGTCACAGGGACAATTGTTCCCTGAACGGGATTTGTTTCAAATCGTTTTTCCCATGGGTTAAAGCCATGCATCTGAATCCGGATTACTGTCCCAGGATCTGAGTCAATAATTGGGACAAGTGCTGGTGTTTCACCCTGAAACAGACCGTTGATCAAGATATCAGCACCGGTAGGTGTAGAACTTACCTCAAAAAATCCGGGTTGAACCTGTGCTGATACAGTGAGGCCTGTTATTCCAATGAGTATACATAAGACAGATACAAAAAGCCTGAAAAAACTGGTCAGGTAAATGCTCATAATAATATCTGGTTTGATGTTATCGTAAAGGTTATCTAACACAGAGTGAGATGAATTGTGATAAACTTTGTTGCAGGTGGTGGGGTACTTGCACAATATTCAAAAAATTAACTTTTTACTTACAGGTATCATAATATTACTATTTCTTGTTACTTTGACAGCTGCGGCACCGTCTTCAGGCGGATTTAATGATATCTATTCTGGAAGTTTTATCTCAACAAATATTGGGGACAGCCAGACAGAAGGTGATCTTCTTGTTCGTAGTAACGGTGTCCGTGAAGTCCTGGGAATTCGAGGAGCAGGAACGAAAATCGGAGTTATTGCTAACGGTGCAGAGTCTATTTCAGTATCGCAGACAAGAGGAGAACTATCAACTGTTGAAATACTTGATGTTGGCACAGGTGATGAAGGCACTGCAATGCTTGAGATAATTCATGATATTGTCCCTGATGCAGATCTTGCCTTTTCAAGTTATGGAGAAAACTCATCGACATTTAAACAGGCAGTCTCAAACCTTGCAGGGAGAGGCTGCACAGTTATCTGTGATGATCTTTACTTCTTCAGACAACCTTTTTTTCAGGATGGTGATGTAGCAGAGCATATAAAACAAGTGATGAATCAATATCCTGATCTCATATTTGTAACCGTTGCTGGAAATTTTGCACTCCTACATTATCAGGGTGAATGGAGTGCAGGAGAGAGCCTTCCTGATGGTTCTACTCTCCAACAGTTTGAACCAATGCAGGAAAGTATTCATATCACACTCCCGGCGGGAAAGAGAATTATTGCAACACTTCAATGGGATGACCCATGGGATAATGCTGTTAATGATTATGATCTCAGGCTTACAGATAATACCGGGAGGGTACTTACTGAAAGCACTTTTTCACAGGATGGAACTGGAGATCCTTTCGAACATATTGCGTATAAAAACAATTCAGATAGTCCATTACAGGTAATATTGCAGATTCCACGAAATAACTATTATGAAGGCGCTACAGGGAATACACTTGAACTGTTCATAAGAGATGTAGATCCTGCAAATGTGGAAGAAAATTTCATAAAAGATCCGGTAAATTCTATATTTGGACATGCAGCACTGCCTGAAGTAGTAACCGTTGGATCAGTAATACCGGGAGATCCATATCAAATCTCACCAGACTCATCAAGAGGGCCGGTAACGATAAAATATCCTGAACCACAACTACGACTTAAACCAGATATTTGTGCTCCTACAAATGTGATGGTAAGCGGCTCTGGAGATTTCCCAACAAGGTTTCCGGGAACAAGTGCAGCAGCGCCTCATGTTGCAGGAGTTTTTGCACTATTAAAGTCAGCTTTTCCAAATGCCACAAGAGATGACCTAATCTCTGCTGTTTATTCAACTACTCAGAAAACTGGTGGAAGTGGATGGGATATGACATACGGTTATGGGATGATTGATGCAGAAAATGCATATTATGCCCTTTTTAACAAATACAGATAGTTTTCTTTTTCATATCTTCAATCATCAGATCAAGATGCAGATTATCAAGATACCAGAGTTTTAAGAGACAGAATTTTGGGAGAAGGTCTGCCATTGGAATCTCTCTTTCTGTAATTTTTTTGTCAGGGATAATATCTTCCCATGAACATAACAAAATTTCATTGATTTTTTCAGAAATAATGTTTTCATCTACATTTTTACCTGAAAAAACCATAACAATATCATCTGCACCAGTACACTTACAGCCTTCATATTGCAGAGATCCTCCAAGTATTTTGTTATATGAAAGCCCAAAGAAAGTATACACAAAAACTCTTGACTTTTCTCTGACTATACATATCTTTTCAGGAGAGATACAGGATGGAAACTCTGATGCATACTCATTTAAAATCGACAAAGTTCCTTCAGGCACAGGTACTGGCATAGTTCCATTATGAAGCCTCATAATAAGTTCTGCAAGTGAATAGAGAAGGAGCCTGCTCTTCTCCGGGCTTTTTCCACGAAACAGCGGCGCACCAGCATGTCCAAGATATCGTCCAACACTTAAAGGACTACTACTAACAATATCAGGCTCGTTTCCATCCGGTGCCCATGATTGGCCTCCAAGAGTAAATGGTATATTTCCAGCCTGCATACTACTCACTTTTCCAACAATCTCACCATCTCTTGTCACCACATCGCGTGTATTTTCACTTTGAATCAGAGTATAAAGTCCTGATCTGTTTACCATATCAAGAGCCGGGCCTGCCATAAGAAGAAGCCCGGAATCTACAAGATATCCGGACTCTATCAGGTGATCTAAAAGCGAGCATATCTCAAATTCAGTAATTGAAGAATATCTGTTAGAATCCTTCATAAGTATGACAGTTGAGGTCGAAACTTTCATCCCTGAAAGAACCATAAGGAGAATCTCCCTCACTAATAGATCAAATGGATATCGTGGGATAAAAAGAGGCTCAACACGTCCCATAGATGTTGCCATAATTGCAGCAACAGTTAAAGCTGTCCCCTCTTTATCAGACAGAAGAAAACCCATCCTTGCCGGAGTGTTTCGTCGTCCTGATCTACCAAGTCGCTGCATAAAAGATGAAACCGATGATGGTGGACCATACTGGAGCACAAAGTCAAGATTTCCGATATCAAGTCCTAGTTCAAGTGTACTTGTAGAAATGATGAAAGCAGATCTGTTATTTGTAAAGGACTGTTCGGTCTGCTCTTTTAAGGCACCGGATAGAGCTGCATGATGAACTGATACATTGGATAGAGCGGGTTTTAAGAGCACAGAAAGCTCCTCCGCACGTTTTCTTCCCGGACAGAAAAGAAGTACCCTTTTTCCCATGGCAAGGGCTGTGACCTGCCTGAAAAGTTCTTTATCTCCTCCATAAAGGAACCTGAATTCATGACTTTTTGATATTGGCTCCTCTCTGACAATTTCTTTCTTTTCATTTCTTCCAGAAAGCCAGTTTAATACATTATCAGGATTTCCAACCGTCGCAGAAAGTCCAATCCTTGTTATATGAAATGAATCGATATCTGAATTTTTTTCAAGTTTTTCAAGCCCAGCCATTAGTTGATGCCCGCGGGATGTTCCTGCAAGCAGATGTACCTCATCTATTATACAAAACCTGGCAACCGACGGCCATAACCTTTTAGATCCGTTTAGAAGTATCTGAAGACTTTCAGGAGTTGTACAAAGTACTGCCGGTGAATCACCATCAGAGAGAGGCCAGCCATCATGCCGGTCACCATGCCAGACTGCAACCTGCATATGAAGTGGAGCTAAAAATAACTCAAATCTTGAAGCAATGTCATTAATAAGTGCCTTTACCGGGGCTACATATAGGAGAACTGGAAGGGCCGGGTGGTGGCTCAAAAGATAATCAAAGACAGGAAGCAGCGCGGCCTCGCTTTTCCCTCCGGCAGTCCCGGCCATGATAAGAGTATCATTTCCTCTTCGAATACTCAAAAATGCCTTTTCCTGAACCGGACGGAGTTCTCTCCAATGAAGGACATCTGATATTATATGCGCAAGAGAGGGGTTGAGGGATGAATAGACACTTGTATCATCAATTAATTTACTCATCCTAATTCAAATATTTCATCGATCTGTCCTTTTAAAAGTTCTTTTGGGTATGCCCCTTCAATTTTGCCAACCTGTTCTCCATCTTTAAAGAAAAATAAACATGGAATTGCAGTAATTCCAAATTGATAGGCAATCTCCTGATTTTCATCAGTATTACACTTGGAAAAGGTCACATCGCCAGAATATTCAGTGGCAAGTTCTTCGATTACAGGTCCAAGCATCATACATGGCCCGCACCACGAAGCCCAAAAATCAATTACAAGCAGTTTATGTTCTAAAATAGATGATTTAAGATTATCAATGGTTATCTCTATTATTCCATTATGTGCATTTACCATTTTATCCAGTTGTTCCTTTATTTTTTCGCTTTCATGTTGTAATTCATCATCTATAGCAAAGAAATTTTTGTATTATCAAAAAAGTGATCAGGAATTATATGAGATACCTATTTATACTTATAAGTACAACGTTAAGTCCCAAGTTTAGCGAGGTGGGGTAGTCAGGATATCCCGACGGGCTCATAACCCGT
>CAYSSW010000049.1:0-15167 GCA_964434005.1 uncultured Methanospirillum sp. | reverse complement strand
AAAAATTTAGATTTGGTGAAATTCTTGAAGAACAAAAGAGGATTTATCATGATCTGGGAGTAAATCCACCGGACTCGTTATGATGGGCCGGGAATATAGGTTATATAGATTCAATTATTGGTTTCTATGAGAACATCTTGTTTGATTATTAGTTAATTAATACATAAATAGTAATATTTTTATTATGACATGTAATAACTAATATGATGCAAAAAAATTCTTTTATTTTTGTTATGATGTTGATATCAGTATTAATTCTGATTATCTCATCAGTATCGGGGGCATCAGTCTTGGATTATACCCTCAAAATCTACGGAAACGCAAATATGGACGAGGACATTAATGATCTCGATGTGAGTTACCTTAAAAAGATCATTGCCGGCAATGAAAAAGAAACTGCATACGCCGATGCAAATCATGATGGATTTGTAAATGATGAAGATATTTCACAGATTCAACAGTTAATTGATGGCACAGCGTCTACTATAACCCTTGTAGATGATAGTAATAGAATTGTAACTGTTCCACACCCTGCAAATAAAATCGTTTGTTTATGGGTAGCAATTGCAGAACCAATGCAGGCAATTGGAGCAGCGGATAAAATCATTGCTATTGATGATACTACTGCCACTAGGATTACATTACTGCCTGAAATATCAAAAAAAGAAATTGTTGGTAAGATGACTGAACCTGATATTGAACGGCTTATCAGTCTTGATCCGGATATTATCTTCTCATACCCATTAAAAGATGAATTTGTTGCAAAATTGGAATCTGTTGGTATACCAGTAGTATCATATTCCTATTCACATACAAAAAACAACCAATTTTGTCCGGGATTGCAGGAAGCAAAACAGATGGGATTTATCCTTGATGCACAGGAAGGAGCAGAAAAGTATACCGATTTTGCAAAAAAATATCTGTCACAGGTTGAGGATAAAGTTTCATCATTTTCGCCATCTGATCGTCCAGACATTATGTATACCTACAAGATTGATGATGGGAAAGTCAAATCAAGTGGTGGAAATAATGGTCAGAACTTTATGATAACTTTTGCTGGTGGTCATGATATTACATCAGATACACCGGGTGATTGGATAGATCTTGATCCTGAATTCGTAATAAAGTCAAATCCAGAATACATATTCTATGAAGAGTATTCAACTCCAGCACTGATCGGATATGGATTATCAGATCCATCTGGCATCGAGAAGGCTATAGAAAATATTAAAAGTTTTCCAGGTTTTCATTCAATAGATGCCGTTAAAGATGATAACGTATATTCAATGCCATGGGGCATGGTAAGTCATTGTCAGTGGTTGACTTCGTTATATTTGGCTAAACTCCTTCATCCATATGAATTTGAAGATATGGATGTACCATCTATCCATCAGGAGTATATGAAAACATTCCTCGGACTTGGAAATGATGTATATTCAAACAGTATTTTTATCTATCCTTTTCCGGAGGGATGGTGAGAAGTAATTAATTCTTTTTTATTTTATTAACTTAAATTAACAGAATGTCAAATTTTAATCCTTGTTACTATTAGTTTTGTATGAAAAACCGATCCTGAAACCCACATTCCGCAGACATTTAATCAAAATAATATTTTTTATAGCCAAGTCCCATCAAATTGACAATTTTTAGAGTTGTATTATCCATATTGACGACTTTTGTAACAATTTTACCATCAATTTTCAAAGATAATTCTCTGACTCTCCTAAACAAAAAGAATACCCATTTCATTGTAGGTCTTTGAGTGGGTTTACCAGTCTGACTTGGAATCGTCTCATTTGATTCAATTAACCTTTTCCTGAGTTTGTATTCAGATACGGCATACACATACAAACATAATACCATGATCATTGCGAGTGCCTGTATATACCCAATATTTTATAAACACCTCAGATACCCTAAAGTTTTTGTCTTTTAGGAATCGGAATCCATTTTCAACTTGATACTTATTGGTTTGACACTGGAACGCCTAATTTTTTGGTGACATTACTTAAGGATAAATCCCCGATCAATCCAGATCTAATTGAAATAATTGCAGATATGAGTTTATTAAGTTCATATGATCCGATGAATATTCAACCTGAAACTCTACTCTTTCAATCCGGATACTTGACAATAGGAGAGACTTTACCGAGACCAAACAAACAATATTCACTTATTTTCCCAAATTTTGAAATCAAAACTTCGTTTAATTATCTGACTTTGTCACTAATATCTAATAGTCCAATAAAAGATGTCCGCTTTGTTACCGATGCGGTCATAAATAACACTCCTGAAGTTTTGAAAGAGCAACTTGACTCACTCTTTGCAGCAATTCCATATAATTGGAAAATCAACACCCCGATTGGTGTTTATGAAGGATATTATGCCTCAATAATATTTGCGCTGTTCTCAGCGGCAGGATACACTGTTATAGCCGAGGATGCAACAAACAAAGGTAGAATTGATATGACAGCATTACTCCCAAATTTAATCTGGCTTTTTGAGTTTAAGGTCATTGGTGCAAAGAGAACTTCCAATAATGTTAGACCAATTAAACAGATGTTTGATAAGGGTTATGCTGAAAAATACAAGTCAGATGGCCGCGAGGTAAGGCAAATCGGCATAGTATTTGATGCTGATAGATCAGAGATTTGTAAGTTCACAGTATATTAATTAATTGCTCTGTTATGTAAAAATCCAGTTGTCATTTCGTTATTATGACCCGGTCATCTGTAATATTTAACACGTTAAAAAACCAATAAAGTTGACCTTAAATCAGGTGATACCAATGCCGACAAGTAAGAAACAGCTGGAAAAACTGAACCGAGTAAAGAAGGCAAAAGCCGAAGAACTTGCAAAACAGGCAGAAGCGGGAAGTAAAGAAGCAAAGAAGAAACTTCAGAAGCTTCAGAAGAAAATAAAATAATCCTATCTATTTTTCCAGAAATGCAGGTTTTACATCAACCCTGACTGGTTGCCAGAGGAAAAAGAATAATTCATCATTGTTACTGTAAACGATTACTTTTAGCGCCCTGTCGTTCTGGAGGGAAATGGTAAGTTAAGGGGTTGATAATTTTGAACTTTCTTCTGGGAAGTTATGCTATATGAAGTCAGTAAGAAAAATAGGGGGATTTTCGTTTTTTATAGATATACTTAAAGGCTTCGGATTTGAGGATAATATGGCTATAGTTTTCTAAATAGCCTAATAATTTCATTTATACCAATTCATATTAATTTGTGTGAAATTAGTATAAACGCAAATATGCGAGAATGAATACTAAAATATACTAATTTGTGCTAAATTAGTATGAAGAAAAATATCGGTTTGAGAGAAACAGATGAACAAGTTACCCGAAAAACCCCCTGATATTCGTGAGTTATCATTGATTAGCGCAGTGATAGAACAATACTTTGAGAGTTCGGAATTTATGAACTCCGTTGATTTGTATAATGAAAGATATTTATATTGGGACGAGTTGAGGCACAGGGTAAATGGCGAAGAAGAAATGTTACGGATTTGGACTGCAATGAAAGTATTCCGTTCTCAAAAGATGGAAAAAGTGCCCTACTCTTCAATAAAATTGAAATACCACATCACTCCTCCAGTTCAAAAGAGCCTTCACCTGTTTGATAGAAATCTATCCGGAACCATACAAATTCAAAATAAATCACTTCGTTTAGATAAACGGTATATTATCTCATCACTTATCGAGGAAGCTATCTCCTCTTCAGTATTGGAAGGGGCGGTAACAACAAGAAAAGAAGCCCGTGAGATGATTGAACAGAGAAAGAAGCCTAAAAATCATGGAGAACAGATGGTTCTCAATAATTATAAGACTCTACAGTTTATAATTCAAAGACAAAGTGAAAGTCTTACCTCTGATCTAATCCTGGAAATTCAACGGGCCGTGACGAAGGATACCATTGATCGCGATGATGTCGGATGTTTTAGGAAAAGAAATGATGTTGCGGTTGTTGATACCTCTACTGGTATAATTCTTCATATGCCCCCAAATTATCAGGAAATTGAAGAATATATTCAAAAATTATGTGAATTTGCCAACTTCGATGATGAGAAGTTTATCCACCCAATTATAAAGGGAATTATTATTCACTTCCTAATTGGGTATATCCATCCATTTAATGATGGAAATGGCAGAACAGCCCGAAGTATATTTTATTGGTATTGTCTGTCTCATGGGTATTGGTTAATGGAATATCTCTCGATTTCAAAAAATATACTAAATTCCCGACAAAAATATGCTAAAGCATACCTTTACACAGAATATGATGGATTTGATCTGACTTATTTTATTCAGTATCAGATAGAATGTATGAATGAAGCGTTGAATGATTTGGTATCATATATTGAAGGCAAACAGGAACAGCAGATAAAAGCAAGTAATATTATAAGATCAAACCCGAATATAAACCCACGGCAGGGACAGATCTTAACGGAGATGATGGACTCTCCAAATCAGTTATTTACCATCTTTCAGATATCAGATCGTTTCAATGTGGTATATCAGACGGCAAGAACTGATCTTATGCATTTGAACGATTTGGGGTATATTGTAAAAGAGAAACGAGGAAAGGGACTATTCTTCTTCTTTAAGGAAATACCTGGTAAATAATTCCATTTTTTCAATCTATTCTCTTCTGGCTTTCAATATATTTTGAACGAACGGACCCCGGACGAAATAAGTTTTTGACATTTACGCCTCAAATCAGCCGAATGATCAGAGTTTGAACTTTGGAGGGCGAAAACTGTAATCAATTTGAACATAAGTGTTCAAAATAGTATATTATTCATTAGTAAAAATCAGTATTCGCCAAATTGAGTCCTCCAATCATAATTCAATCACAGGATTGACTCAATGTTTTGATATGATATCACTATTATTTAATATGAGGCATATATCCTCTATGCTGAATAGTTCGTCTAAACATTTTGAAACTACTGAGGATAATTAAACGAATGGGATGTTATCCTTTTTTTTAACCGATGGTATGTGAAATACTATTCATGAATTATTATCCACAGAGTGTTGGATACCTTTAAGATATTTGAAAATAATCATCACTTATCTGATCTTTTTTGTGGTTTACCACATCAGGATATCGAAAAAATGAGAGGTGAAAGACAATGAAAAATCTGTATACCAAAATGATTAATGAGGCCATGGCAGCCCAACGGGCAGATGTAGAGACGGTCAAAAAGAAGCGGGGGCAGCATTTTGTGATTGACGATGCCCAGCCATACCTTGATGCGGTACAGCAGATGAAACCGGCTGAAGAACAATCTACTGCTGTATTTGGCCTTCATACAGGGTCAGTTAAAGCGCATTTTGATATCCTGAAAGGCCTCACGAAAACTATCCGACCTGAAGATGATCCCTTTGTAGAACATTATCAGACTCCGGTCATTCTTGAAATTCTCTGCAAGGAGGATGCTGCTTTCGCAAAGAGTGTCCAGACATTTATTCAGACCATCGGAAAGTCAGAAGCACTTATCGGCAGGGAATGTACACGGCGGTATGGGGGATTTTATGGTCCTACCTGTGTGGTTGATTTTGCACTTATCCCAGGATCAACAAGCAATATCGTAAACCAAATTCTTCAGGAGACACCTATTCCGGAGGAACATAAAAAGGCAATTCTTGCGGCCAAATCCTGGGGTATGAACACGTCATATGGAGTAGGGGATGTCTTTGCCCATGAGGTCGAGAAAGGAACCACACTTGCTGATGCGGTTAAAAAAGAAATCGCCATGCTTCAGAGTATATATGATCATCCAGTACAGGCTCAGGCTGAACTCATGGACAGTGCTGGTCAGTCTTCTTTTGATCACCGGAAGTACATGGAGTTATACCGCCAGAAAATGGCATCTGCCGTAAAAGATGCGATTGATGAAGGAGTTCACTATGGAAACATCCTCACGGTTCCTGCGTACTGCGTCGGAGATATTGCTCATCATATTTCCCAGTCCACATTTAATATGTGCAAAGATGATGTCGTAATGGCGGCAATTGATGCAACCACCGATGTGATGGAGTCTACCCTGAAAAAAGCAGAAAATCAGTTTAGGAGTGAGTATGATATCCTATCGCTTGCCACAGGTTCATCAGCCTGTTCAGCCGAATATATTTTAGAACTGGACGGATTTAATGCAATCATGATTGTGGACCTTCTAACAAAACGGTATCACAACTATGTCCAGCTCTACCCGGACAGAAGTGCAGCAATCGAACTCCATAACTGTGATTTCATGGATATGATCTACCGGGGATGGAAATACCTGGATAAAACACGTCGTATGCATTGTGGTGATTCAGGAATTCTTAAGCCTAAGGTATCGGGATTTACCGTTGATCTCTCCCCGATTCATGAGAATGATGTGCTCATGAATCCCCAGAGGTATGTATATCCTGCATGTGCCATGACCGTACGGATGTCTGCCATGATGCGTCTTTCAGATTATCCATGTCTCCTCACCAGTGAACCTGTCACGGCAACACTCATGACAAACATCATTGCTCTTCACAAGGAGACTGCTGCAGCCCCGGCCAGGACCTGTAAAGACTGTGCATCAGCGGCTCTCATGGATTTCCGCCACTCGTATTGCATGTGGAAAAACGGGGTCTGATGGTGAAATAATGAAATGTTATATCTGTGCAAAAGAGGGATTAGACTCTGATGCGGTGGCAGTCTGCATCGTGTGCGGAATGGGGCTGTGTATGAAGCATACCGTCCGGGAAGATATGGATATCTGGGAGGGTGGTTATCCATTCCCTGCACAGAAATCCGGAAAAAAACTACCCCGGATACTCTGTCCGGAATGTTCAGCTGCATACCGGAAGTGATTTAGATGACTCTAATGAGAAGGTGTGTTGCTGAACTGGTTGGCACCTTTATCCTGGTTTATTTTGGCGCCGGAGCTGCTGCTATTACCCTGATGATAGCAAATGGATCAGAACCTGCCACTCCCTTCAATATTGGCATTGGAGCTCTTGGAGGTCTGGGTGACTGGTTTGCTATTGGTATGGCATTCGCGATTGCAATAACAGTATCTATCTATGCTCTTGGAAGAATATCCGGTTGTCATATTAATCCGGCGGTTACAATTGCACTTGGTGTGACGAAACGATTTCCGGCATCTGAAGTGTTTCCATATATTATAGCTCAGTGTATCGGGGCTGTCCTTGCCAGTTTTCTCTTTGCGGGTTCAGTAGGAATGGATGCAGTGGTAATCGGAGGACTCGGAGCCACCGCACCATTCCCAGGGATCTCATATGGACAGGCAATCATTGCTGAAGCGATCGGAACCTTCGTCCTGATGCTTGCCATCATGGGTGTGGCAGTGGATAGTCGGGCCCCTCCAGGATTTGCCGGTCTTATCATCGGTCTGGCTGTGGGGGGGATCATCACCACGATTGGAAATATATCAGGGTCATCACTCAACCCTGCACGAACTTTCGGGCCATACCTTGCTGATCTGGTGCTTGGAGGATCAAATCTCTGGATCTATTTCCCGATCTATGTTATAGGGCCGGTCGTCGGAGCGGTAATAGCAGTCCTCCTCTATTCATATCTTGTTCCCGATTCAATTCCATGAGTGAGATGTTCCTTCTCACTTGAGAAATCTATATAATTAGAGATATTCTCGTTTTCTTTTTTCCTTACATCTCTTTTACTTCTTCCATCAGTTAGAGAGTTCCCTGATTTGGTATCACCCCTTACCGCCATCCTGTTGATATTTAATTACAATATCAATTGTCCGAGTTCTATCATACACAATAGCAATTTTTATCACCGTTTTCCCATCAATTCTTAAAGATAATTCCTGAATTTTTCTAAACAAAAGAAAATAGACCTTTTTGTGATGGTACGGCACAGCATGATCCATGCTGGGACATTTTGGAAAAAGTAAATTTCCCTATCATAAAATCGCCAGCCCTAATGATAATAAACTATTCAAAATTATTAGTGAACCAAAAATCAGCACGATTATTGAAGATAACCCCCAACATGAAGAGAATGAAACGGAGACTTATAAGATCTTTCTAACTTCTGTACCCGTGACAAAGGATTACTCTTGAGTTCATATAGCTCTGATTATCCCTTGGGCAATTGGCAATGGCACTTTTTTAAGGTTTCTTTTAGCTTTATTCGAGTAGATGATTTGGAATTCAGTCATTCAATCCCGAATTCTTTCATGATCTCTTCTTCAGGATATACCCTGCCTGTTTTGATATCGGCGAGATCTTCTTCAATTCCAGATATCTCTTTGGAAATGAGAGGATCGGGATCAATGGCACAAGAGAGAAGGCGTTCAATGACCACACTATAGGATTCACGAGGATGCGTTTTCAGATTAGTCAATTGTTCCTTCAAATTACGATATCACTCATAAATTCAATAGATTCATCTCTTAATGAAATATATCATAATCATAGTGTTTATCTTGTTTCTTCAACGATTCATCTGAATACTACGATTGTCGATCAAACCCGGTTATTTTAAAATACGATGCCACCATTGATGTATGATCAAACATTGGTAAAAGCAAGTTATCTCGCAACGTATGAACAAAATCAGGATGAATAAGATAAATTTTCTAATTTTTTTGGGAGGAAAAAAGGTTCAGATGATAATGGGATGAAATCCACCATTTTTGGTTTATGAACAATATTTCAAACATCCCTCCCCATTTGATACGCGATATTCATCTCTGGCTTTTCCTTGATATCACCCATATTTGTGACATCTGTTGCCGAGATGATACCCATCTCTTTCACATTATTCAGGCAGTCAAGAAAAACTCGGAACCCGGCAATGGTAACATCTGATGCGATTTCACTGGTATCTGCACAGGTAGTAATCAAATACGCTTTTTTATCTGATATCTCCTGGTAACGGGAACAGGTTCTATCAATGAGAAGTTTCAATTGAGCATCCATATTGTAGAAATAGATCGGAGTTGCCATGACCAGGACATCAGCCTGAATCATTTTTTCTAGTATCTCATCCATATCATCATGTTGGACACACCCTCCCCCATTCTGCTGGCAGGCCATACAACCAAGGCAGAAATTGATCTTTTTGTCTTGGATGAAGATCTTCTCAACCTGATTCCCGGATTCTATTGTCCCTTTCATAAACTGATCGCATAAGAGATCCGAATTTCCCCCTTTTCGAGGGCTTGCTGATAGTATCAATACTTTTTGAGTCATTTTTTCTGTTCCAAATGGTTATTCATTTTTTACTTTGCTCTACACATAATTCAACTGAAAAAAACAGGTATCAATCAGAAAATGGTTACGGAAGGTTCTGATACTCCTGATCCGTCACTGGTTCCAACCATTCAGGATCTCCCTTCTCCGGATTTGTACTGATCGCAAGATGAGCAAACCAGTTATCGGAAGTCGCCCCATGCCAGTGCTTCACATAGGGCTTGATTTGTACGACATCCCCTTTCTCCAGTTTTTGGACTTGTTTCCCTTCTTCCTGATAATATCCGGATCCTGAAGTCACGAGCAGAATCTGTCCACCAGGATGTTTATGCCAGTTATTCCGTGTTCCGGGTTCAAATGTCACATTGTAAATCGGACAATTGAAATTTTCATCAGATGATACCAACATCTCAAGCCATACTGCTCCTATGAAATTATCGTTGGTGATTCTCTCTCCTACCTGGAAGGGAGACGTGCTTTGAATTTCTTTTATTGTATCCATGGAAATGTTCCTCATTTGTTTTATCACAAATACATCACAAATTTCGTTATCATAATTTAACTCTCATTTCAGAATATTAGGAAAAACACAATCAATCAAAAAGTATAGTTATTCGTTTGTTAACCCAAGCGTTTCAATCCACTCCACTACCTGACTCTGTGCATCCTTGACCTCACTACCCCGGATTGCAAGTCCTTCAAGCAAAGAAGCATTCGGACAAAGATTTTTGATATCTGTAACACTGGAACCGAAACGACTTCCTTCATGAGTACAGAATGGGATAACCGTTTTTCCAGAGAGATCATGTTCCGTTAAAAAGGTTTCAATCGCCATAGGCATGGTTCCCCACCAGATTGGATACCCAAGGAAGACAACATCATATGAATCAATGTTCTCAACATGGGTAGCAAGTGATGGTTTGTATCCATCATTCAGTTCCTTCTTCGCAATTTCTACCACTGCTTCATATTCCTCTGGATATGAATCCACGGTTTTTATTTCAAAAAGATCGCCACCTGCCGCATCATAGATCTGATTCGCAATGGTCCGGGTATTTCCGGAATGGGAAAAATATGCTATGAGGATGTGGCTGCTTCCTGAATTATATGCAATGGTCTGAAGATTCCCCTCATCATTCGTCAGGTTATTCAAATCACTTGTTACATCCCCCCATGAGATCATGGAAAGCCTCAGTAAAATAATAAAGACTATCAGTGTTTTTTTCATAATCGCATTTTCCTAAATATTTAGATTACTCCAAATTAGAGTTGAACATAACGGTAACACTCATATAGCGATCTGGTTTTTCCTTTCTTGATCTTTCATGAAACGTATCATTTGATTACGTTATAATACATATATCGAAAGTATAACCTAAATAATGTGTTCACACACATATGTTACATACATACAAGGATGATACTAATGGTTAAAAAACAGAAAAAAGTAAAATACAGCTGGGGAATCATCGCGGCTATAGATGTGGTTGGTGGAAACTGGAAACCATTGATCCTGTATGAGTTAAAAGAAGAGACATTACGTACGAGTGGACTGTTGGAACGGATCAAGCCAAAAATCTCCCAACGGGCACTTACCAAAGAACTTCGAAAGCTTGAGCAAGATGGACTCATAACCAGGAAAGTGTATCCTGAGGTCCCACCAAAAGTGGAATATTCGCTTACTGAAAAAGGAAAGACACTCATACCGATTCTTGAAGATCTCTGTATCTGGGGCAATGAACATTTGAGTGATATCATTGAATTTCATTGTAATGATGAGGAATAATCCATCTTCCATCAGACTCTCCCTGAAAATGAAAGGAGAA
Source organism: uncultured Methanospirillum sp. (assembly GCA_964434005.1). Lineage (GTDB taxonomy): Archaea > Halobacteriota > Methanomicrobia > Methanomicrobiales > Methanospirillaceae > Methanospirillum. Next base: position 4,108 of record CAYSSW010000049.1, on the reverse strand, counting down.
CCCCACATATTTGTATGCGATTTACCTGAAATGAGATAATAAATTCTTTTTCATCAAAACGTATTAATTATTGCTAATTTTACGGAGTAATCCGGATACCAACTCCTGGGCATTTTTTACCTCACCACCCCGTATGGCAATACCCTCTGTTACGGTTGAGTTTTTGGCACATTTTTTTGATCTCGAAAAACTTCTCCCAAGACCACTTCCTTCATAGGTACAGAATGGCACAATTGTTTTTCCAGAGAAATCACAACTCTCCAGGAGGGTATATACTGACATTGGCATGGTTCCCCACCAGTTCGGATATCCAAGGAAGATGCTATCATACGGTGTAACCATTGGTAAAGGACCTACCAGTTTTGGCCTGGCAGTCTCATGTAACTCTTTCTTTGCAATCTCGGTGGTTTCCATATAATCCGTGGGATATGCTTTTTCTGATTCAATATGAAAAAGATCTCCTTTTGTTCTGTCATGGATCATCTCTGCGATCACTTTTAGTTTTTGATCAGTAATTTAATAGCCGTAGGGAATGCGGGAATAGAGGCACGCTGTAGATGGTTAATCCCAGAATGAATATCCTTTGAGTTTTGCTATCTTCCGGATCTCGGTTTTTGTAATGTCTGTTAAGATGAATGGATGAATAACACCACAGGAACTAAAGGCATCAATACCTGGGCGATGTTCTCCCTGATCAGATACATTTGCCCCATCAGCGATGAATCTGCTCCCATACCAGTCAGCGGCATCTGAAAGGGTATTATAGGTCCTGGTTTTACAATGCGCCAGCATCGATCGTGAGGGTTGATCTGTTTTAATTCAAACGAAAGGGGTTCACCTGGGATAACTTCTATAGAAAGCCCAAGGTTTTCAGCCTTTATGACCGCTTCTGCAACCTCTTTACATGGAACTTCAGGACCATCGACAAGTACACAATGAACTTGCTCATTTCCCAGAACTTCGTTGGCAATTTCCGCAAGGAGCGTACTGTCTACCCCTCCGGAGTACGCAATAAGCAGAGGAGAATGTTCTTGAATTATCTCCTCAAGTTTTTGTAATTTTTTAAGTAATTCATGAGATTGGCCTTTTAAAGAGAGATGATGGAATATTATGTAAAGCATTCTATGGGATGAACATGTTTGTAAGAAGGCCGGTTATCACAGCAAATACGACGATATAGATCAAATAGAGTGCAAAATGTTTCGCTCCAAGAACGATCTTTAGTGCTCCAAGGTTTGTAATCTTCGTTGCAGGACCTGTTATCATGAATGCTGCTGCAGCTCCTAGACTCATACCATTTCGAAGCCATTCCATCAGTAATGGAATTGTTCCTCCTCCGCATACATAGAGAGGTACACCTAATGTCGCTGCAAGGAGAATTCCGAATCCATGCTCACTCCCAAATAATCCCGATACTAATTCAGGAGGGACATACATCTGAAATAGCACTGACAGGACAATTCCGATGAGGAAATATGGTCCGGTCGCTTTAACATTTCTATATACATTTTTTACATAACGCAGGATCATATTTGGATCAATATCACGACATGACCCCTCCTGAAATCCCTGAAAGGAGAAGAATGGGCGGTTTTTAAATCCAAATCTGATCGCCATTCCGGCAATGACTCCACATGCCATGCAACTTACAAACCGAAGCCAGAATACTGTATTTCCAAGAGCCATGCTGTAGATCAGGAGCTGGGGATTGAGCAAGATGGAACTCATCATAAATGCAGCCAGCCAGTCATCACGCATTCCTTTTTGTGAAAAAGAGGCTGCGATTGGAATTGTTCCATACATACATAAGGGAGAGGCAATTCCAAGAAGACTGGCTAAGACAAGAACAAAAAAACCTGGTTTTTTTCCCTGTAATGTGCAGAGAACCTTATGGATCCAGCCTTGTCCAAATACTGAAATTGCAGAACCGACGAGGGTTCCGAGCACCCAATATACGGCTATTTGTTCCAGTTGAACGGTGAAGTAATACCAGAAATAGATGAGTTCTCCAAAAAGGAGTTCACTCATCCACCGTCACCAGTTCATATTTCTGACTGCCGACTCCAAGTTTTTCCGCATCGTCAAGGAGAAGAGTACCATTGCGTGCTTCTATTCTCTCAATTAAGTGTTCTTTTCTATCATTAGGGTATGCATAAATCTGGTCTACACTGGCTTTATCAAGTGCTACCGGATCGAGGGATGCAAGGATGCCGATATCTTCAATTTCTGGAGCTGCAGCATGACCGTCACAATCACAGTCAACTGAAAGATTGTTTAATACATTAATGTAGAGAATATTATCCCTTTTATCGTCAACTATGGCCTTAGTATATTCTGCAATATTTTCAAGAAATTCATCCTGTGTTGTTGTAAATGCATCGGCAATTGTTTCAGCCCCATGAACCTTCCCCTTACCATTCACTGATGCCATTCCAATTGCGAGATTTTTGAATGTTCCACCAAATCCTGCAAGTGCATGCCCTTTGAAATGCGCAATCGAAATTATAAAGTCATAATTTTTATAATGGGATCCGACAATAGCCTCCGTTTGTTGTATTCCGCCATTCACCGGAAGAGTCATTTCACCTTCTGAATCGAGGATATCAACAGGAGCATAGGTAAATCCATGATCCTTCGCCACCTGCAGGTGCATCGCGGTGCTTGCCCTGTCTCCTCCATAGAATGTATTCGAGTCTACAAAGGTTCCATTCACCGATTGAACGAGATCTTTAAGGAGATCAGGTGAGAGATAATTGGTGTTTCCACGTTCCCCCATATGCAATTTGATAGCAACGTTTCCTTTCGGTTCACGTCCCAACGCCTTGTATACCGCCATTAATCCTTCAGGAGTGACATGTTTTGTCATGTAGACCTTGGAAATACTCTGATTACTATACATCACAACTTCAGAGTTTTCTTCCTGTAAGGTACCCTCTGAAAGATTATCACTTATAGTCAATGGATTCTGGACTGATTCATTTTCACTCACTCCGACACATCCACAGATGACAATCGTGAGTGATACAATACTCACAAGAAAAATCAATAAAAATTGTTTCATTATTATCACGATCCGCCGATTCATGGCTATTTTTTTGATTCGTTTAATGCACACTCATTAGAAATATCGTCGGAAATTTAGGATTCGATAATTCAATTTCCTGATATATATTCCTGTTCTGATACACTGAAAGATACCTGAAGTGAGTGTAACTGCTATTAGTAATCAGTACATATTTAAACCGTATTTATGAAAAAGAGTCAGGAAACAAAGTTGTTTCATAGGCACATGGATGAAACTGAAAAGTAATATAGAAAAATGTTATACTTTGACGATTACGATTGTAAGGTGAATTAAAAAGATATTTGCTTAAGGTTAAAGAAAGTATATCTATATACGTATCAATTTTAAATTTGAAATATTTGAGAAAATAATTGAAACATATGATTTTTGAGAGAATAATTTGAATTCGTTAAAATATACTGATCACAAAAATTTCTGAAGATATTGTATAGATTTGAACAATATTCATCATATTTTTATTGGTTGTTTACTCTTCACATTTGAATTCAATATCATCTTCCATATGTTCAGATCCCCATTCACAAAGTTGATCAAGAACAGGGATAAGTGACTCTGCTTTTGCTGTAAGAGAATATTCCACTCTTGGAGGCACCTCAGGGTATACTTTCCTGATAACAAGGCCATCTTTTTCCATTTCACGCAATATTTTTGTAAGCATCCGCTGTGTTATTCTGGGCTTTACTTGATTCAATATCTGACTAAATCGTAGCGTATTACCGTTGAGTTTATAAAGTATAAGTGATTTCCATTTCCCTCCGATAATATCCATGGTGGCCTCAATGGGCCAGCTGTATTTAAAATTATTAGGGGTATTCGTCATTAGTATCAAACAAGTAAGTATTCGTTTTTACTATTTATGAGGATAGCGATTAACCCCACTTTTCTTAGGGTTAACTTATATTTGATTAATAATCTCCATTTCATCTATGAAGGTTAATTACTATCTTCACAAGATAATTATGATTCTTGAGGCTGTTGCATAACTCCTTCTAGCCCCCATAAACGTACCGGAGAGTTAATAAG
>CAYSSW010000048.1:0-15594 GCA_964434005.1 uncultured Methanospirillum sp. | reverse complement strand
AAAAAGTACTTTACCGGAATACTGTGTATGACTGTAAAGCAACAGCCTCTATAATCAGCAATAATAATGCTTATTTCTAAAAATCTAAAAAAAGTGGAAAAAAAATTTGAATTAATAACCACGAAGTTCGGTTTCAACGTTTCGAAGGTTTTCAATTCTCTGTTCAAGTGTTGGATGAGTTGCAAAAAGATTTGCAAGAGCCATCTTTCCAGAAAGGGCAGGAATGATAAAGAAGGCATTTGCACCTTCAATTTTTACTTTTGCATCTGGTGATATGCTATCAATTCTTCCACTAATCTTTGTAAGAGCAGAGATAAGGGCCTCTGGGTTATTTGTAATATATGCACTTCCCCTGTCTGCTGCAAATTCTCTATATCTTGAAAGAGCCATCATTAAAATTGTTGCGACCACATATACAATAGCAGATACAATTCCTGCAATAATCCATGCTCCGGCCTGCTCATTTCTATTAAATAATGAAGCAAAGACGAAGTGCTGAAGAATCATTGAAGCAATTATTGCAATGAAGGATGCAAAGGTCATTGTTAGGATATCACGGTTTTTGATATGCGAGAGTTCATGAGCAATTACTGCTTCAAGTTCCTCACGGTTTAATGCACGCATAATTGAACTTGTAACCGCGACTACTGCATGCGAAGGGTTTCTTCCGGTAGCAAAAGCATTTGGAACCGGGGATTGCATGATTGCAACTTTGGGCATTGGAAGATCTGCCTGCTGGCAAAGTTTTTCAATCATTGAATAAAGTTCAGGCTCTTCATCCGGCTCGATTACCTTAGCTCCTGTACTCATCATGACCATTTTGTCAGAGAAGAAGTACTGAATAAAGACCATGACAATACATACAAGAACAATTATGCTCATATTTATGCCAAGAGCTACAAGTACTCCGATAAATATCAGATATACCAGAAGTAAAAGAGCCCAAGTGATGAAGACTCTATATGTAAGTCCCCAGTCACGTTTCCATATCATATCTTAAAATTCGTTCTGTGTTGATAAATATCTTTTTCCGCTATTATAGATATTTTTATAAACAAAAAGATTTTTACGGACTTTTATGAAAAAACTATGTTTGTCAGATCAAAAAAACGATCAATTGTATAGTCAGGTATGATCCCTTTACAAAATTCTGGAGGCATTTTGTCACCATATCTTGCATGAACAGTAATAATCCCAAGATTTGCCGCCGGTTTTATATCATTTGTCAGATTATCTCCGACCATACAGATTCTGCTACAATTACTTGAGATTGTTGAAATAGCAGCAATAAAGATTTCCGGGCTTGGTTTCGCATATCCACAGGTATCAGGAGTTGTAAAGCCGGAAATATAATCAGAGACTCCAATCTTGTCAGATCTGTTTCTTGCATTTAATACTGAACTATTAGTTATTACTATAATCTTTATTCCGGCATCAGTTAAAATATTAAAAGTATTTATTATATCAGGAAAAGCGACAATTGCTTCTTCTTTTGCTTTTTCATACGCCCTAAAGACTTTCATTATCATCTCTTCTTTTTCTCCTCTCATCGACAAAACCTGATGAAAAGATGAAAAAGCCTCAGGACCAAATTTTGTAAACAGAAGTGCGTTTGTAAGATCATCAGCTGTAATATTTCCAAGTAGCTCTGCTCCGGCTCTGCATCCTTCTTTCTGTGCCTTTGCAAAATCATAGAGCGTATTATCGAGGTCAACAAGTATTACATCAAATCTTATGGGCTGCTTAAAAGATCTGTCAACCATTATTGAATAATATTTGATCGATATGTAATTAAGGTAAATGTTATAGAAATGGGATGAAGAACTATATGGTTAATACTAATGATTCAGATCAGGGTGGCACTGAAGTTCAAATAAGCGAAAATGTAAGGCGGAGGATATTTGTCTCCCTATATGGTGCAGTTTTTGCTTCAATGCTGGGGATTGGTATAGTTGTTCCTCTTCTTCCTGAATATGCACTCTCACTTGGAGCTACCGGATTTGGGGTAGGGCTTATATTTTCTGCATTTGCTTTATCACGTGCATTATTTATGCCTTTTTTTGGTAAACATTCTGATCGTGGCGGGAGAAGAAAACTAATCATTATTGGTCTGATTTTTTATGCAATAATCTCTCTTTTCTATCTGATTGCAGAGTCTGTCTCTTCTCTTGTCATTATCAGATTTATTCATGGGATATCATCTGCATTAATTTTCCCGTTAGCAACCGCCTGTATCAGTGAAATTGCACCAAAAGGCGGTGAAGGGAAATATATGGGAACCTTCACAAGTTCTGTCTTTCTTGGATCAGGTATTGGTCCCTTAACCGGCGGACTACTCTCTGAAATGTATGGCATTAATTCTGCATTTATAGCAATGACTTTGCTTACAATAATTGCGCTTGTTCCAGTCATATTATACCTGCCAGATATTAAAGGAAAAGCGAGGAAATCTGTTTCATACAAAGATGTTGTGTTTAACAAGGGACTTCGTATACCTCTTATATATCAACTTGTGAATGCATTTGCGAATGGGACTGTAATGACATTCATACCAATTATTGCTCTATCAATGGGGGAATTATCGATCTCTGAAACCGGAATTATTGTTTCCTTATCAATTCTCCTGACAGCGGTCGCACAAAAGTTTCTTGGATCATTTGCAGATAGGTACAATAGATTTCTTCTAATCGGAGCAGGAGCAGGAATAATTGGAATTGGGATGATAATGGTTCCATTTTTACATGGCTTCCTTCCTTATCTGGTATTCTCGCTTTTAATTGGAATAGGAAGTGGAATTTCAGTTCCTGCAATGTATGCCCTTGCAACTGTTGCAGGCAGAGAAACTGGCCAGGGTGTAGCAATGGCAATGGTAAACACAATTATGAGTTATGGAATGATAATATCTCCATTGGTATTTGGTTTTATCATGGATTATGCGGGAATCTCAAATGTGTTTTATATCTCTGCACTTCTTATCTTCATCTCGCTCTTCATATACCTAAATGCATACAAAAAAAACAGAGTTATGACATCCGTGTAAACTCATATCCATATCCTTTTTCAAAAAACCGATCCATTTCTATATATGGAACAGGACCAGTCTGAAGATCTCGGAGGGATTGCTTATGGTCTCTTTGAACATTTTTTGACTTTGAAACTTCATGAGAATAAAACGCCTCTTTTCAAGCTGATTGAAGAAAATATATCGTTCGAAGAGAAGTTTATGGAGATCTATTCACAATTCTGTGAACAGTTTTCTGAAATATCTGAATATATGAAACAAATTTTTTCATCGCCAGATGAGATGTACAGAGTCATTCTTGAAGGTGAAGGTGTAACTCCCTCTAAAACAAAATTGACACGTTGGATAGTCCAGGATGCGCCGGACTGTTCTCCGCACTCAACTGAAGGAGAAAAAGCCGGGAAGTGGATGGTATTTGTTGCACCCGAAGATATTGACAGGATCTGGGCATCTATTCGTAAACTTACCTGGGAAGGAGAACTTGGGATTTCATCTAAATGTTCAACAGCAAAGAGAGATCCTGAAGCGCGTGACAATCGATGGGTAATTTTTATTTATACCAATGACTGGGAAGATGAAGCTGATGTCATGCGTGTCAGAGATGAGCTAAAACTTGCCGGCATTGAAGAGAGAATTGGATACAAAAGAAATATCGAAACTTTTGCCGGTGAATACAGCGCAAAGGGAAAAAAAGTAACCTTTTATTCGGTCTGAATAATCAGGCCTTACGTTCTTTGTTCTTCGGGCGAAGATTTTTGTATCCACATTTTCTACAGCTGGTAGCACCAACTGGATTGCGTGCATTACAGTGCATACATACCTTAACATTTAGAAGATGAGCTTCTGCTTCTGGAAAACGTCCCATAATATTCTCCTTATTTCTGTCTTATATACAGCGTCTTACTATCACATAATAGTTATGTTTCTCTCATGATCTATGTTTATCAACAAGCCATGCCCTGAATGCCCTAATGGCAATGCTACGGTGAGAGATTGCATTTTTTTCCTCCGCATTCATCTCGGCAAGAGTCTTTCCATTTACTGAAAAGATTGGATCATATCCAAAGCCATTATTTCCTTTTGGATTGACAATTGATCCGTTTATTCGACCGGAAAACACATAGACGCCCGATTCATCTGCATATGCAATTCCTGTTTCAAAATAAGCCGAACGATCAGTTTTATTCGCCATAAGGCACAGGATTCCTTCATTACCGATAGTATCCTGAACAAATGCTGCACATGCGCCCGGAAAACAGTTAAGCGTCGGTATAAAAAAACCAGTATCATCAGCAATTACCGGGCGTTTAAGCATAGAGAATGCATACAAGGCTTTTCCCTTTGCCACCTCTTCAACTGAAAGGCTTCGAATTTCAGGGCATTCCATGGATATATGCTCAACAGTTGCAAGTCCGTTTAATATCCCGGCAGCTTCAAAGGCTTTATGTTTGTTTCCTGTAACAAATGTAATTTTCAGATCTTTCACAGATATCTACCCCTGATTTCAATCTCATGCTCACGCATAATAACATCATCAGCTTCTTTGCAGGTTTGTCGATACCCGTTAATGAAAGCGGCCTTTAATTCTTCATAAGAAGTTGATGTACTTTTCAAAATCTGAAAGAGTACGTGAAGATCAACTCCCCGATCTTCAAGTTCGAATGAAGTATGTGACAGTCCAAAATCAACAAGACAGATCTTGTCATCATCTGTCTTCATCATATTACAGGTGCTTAAATCCCCATGAATTATCCCAGCAGTATGCAGTTTTCCAATAGTTATCCCGGCAGTATATAATGTATTAACCGTCAGATCTTCTCGAATATTTCCACCGGTGATCTTTTCCATTATTATCTTTACATCATCTATACCATGAATTACCGGTGTTCTAACGCCATACTTGCGTGCTTCACTGATAAGTCTTGCTTCTGCTCTCGTGCGCTCTGAAATAAGCCGTTTATCAAGAACAGTTTCCCGGTATCGCTTACCAAGTCTCTCTTTTATTGCCTCATTCTCTGAAAAAGTTACAAGCGCTTCAGCGCCCCTTGCAGAATTTGCATTCTCAGGAAACTTTCTGGTCGGTTCATCTCTCCATCTTACCTCTACCTGATCTGCTCTATATGATGGATTAACGGTTGACTTTGAGATTAGAGTTGTCATACCTGCATCAAGCATTATTTTGCCGGTATATGCAATCATTGCTCCATTATCACCAAGATATTTCATTTCAGGAACTGCAAATACAGCTCCCCTGTCTTCACACATTACCCTGAGCATCTCCTGGAGACGTTTATTTGCACCAACACCTCCGACAAGAATCATCTCTTCTTTACCGGTCTGAGAAAGAGCACGCTCTGCTACCTCAACACACATTGCAAATGCAGTCTCCTGAAAACTGTAACAGACATCTTCAATTGGAGCCCTTGAATCTTTTGCAGCACTCATTAGTCCTGAAAATGCAAGGTCCATTCCCTTAACCGTATATGGAAGGTCTGTATATGATCCTTTTTTTGCAAGCCGCTCAATTTCAGGTCCTCCAGGGTGACAAAGCCCTTTACTCCTTGCAAATTTGTCAATGGCATTTCCAAGACCAATATCAAGTGTTTCGCCAAATATCCGGTAGCGGTTCTGCATAAACCCAAAGACCTGAGTATTTGCACCACTTGTATAGAGTACTACAGGATCATCAAAACCAGAGCAAAATCGTCCTATCTCTACATGAGCCACACAATGGTTTACTCCTATTAGAGGAACGTTTAATGATGCTGCAATACTTCGGGCAGCTGTTGCCGTAACACGAAGGCATGGTCCAAGTCCTGGTCCCTGTGAAAAAGCAACTGCATTAATCTCAGGTTCATCACCAATAACTTCCTGAATAATTTCTGCTGCTACCGCTGCATGATGTTGAGCAGCTTCGCGCGGGTGAATTCCTCCCTGAACCGGCCGGTATGGGTCAGATTTCATCCTGATTAAATCATCATCAAAAATAGCAGCACTCAGGTTCCAGGCTGTGCCTTCAATCCCAAGTACCGGACCTGAATTATTCATCAGGATTACTGCTTGTTTTTAAATTCGGTGTATCCGCATTTACCGCAGGCAACTCTGTCCTTGTGTTCTGCAAGGAATACACCAGCCCCACATCGTGGGCAATATTTTCGCTCTGCTACTACTTTGTCGCCTTCAACTTTGAAGTATGCTGATCTTTTGATTGCTTTCTTCTCTTTTGCGCCTTTTTTTGCTGCCATGATCAGAATACCCCCTTACTGTGCCTCCGCAGCGTCCGAAGACGGTGCATCCTCAGCATCTTCCTTGACTTCTTCTTCCATAACCTTTCCACGAGCCATAAGGTGTGGAGGTTCAATTGCAGTAAGATCTGCCTTGTCCTGATAGATTCTTGCAGTTCCTATAAATTCAGAGGTTCCAAATTTATTTGCAAATGAATCAAGTACTAAAACATCTTTTGAGACATTCATCATTGCTGCAATTTTTGCATGAATTGTCTTTCTTGATGGAGTAGCACCAGAAAATACCACCTTAAACTTAAGTTCCCTCCGGTTTAAGAGTGCATTCTGGTTGTCAGAAATAATCGTGACGTCCATAATATCCGTATCAGGTTGGATCCAATGGTATTTAGCATAACCCCTTACAGATAATCAGGGAACTTTACTAATACTTGCAAAAAAGAGAAAGAAGAAGTGTTGCTTTATCTTTTAGTTTCTTGTCATTTTTTAAAAGAACAATCCCACGATTAGGTTGTCCATAAAGAATCATACAATTATCCGGCGCCTGGATTATCAGTGGAAGCACTGCAAGATCTTCCTCACCTTTTATTTGAATGACAGTTTTTATACCGTTAATAGTTTCTGCAAGGGCCTGAAATATTGCAGTTTCAAGTTCTTCTGCGATATATCCCGGAGGATTAACTACATCAATCCGGTTATAATCCGGAAGATCCAGATCCTTGCAGGCATTACATGGACGTCGCATTGTCTGACCATCAATTATTGCAATATCTGGAAAACATCCATGTTTTAAAAGCCCGCCGGTGACTACATCACCGACACAAAAGATCAGATGTTTAGAAATTAAGGGAAGAACATCCTCGGTTGAAGAATAAACAGGTCCAAATGGTTCACTCAGTTTTTCACGATGCTCTACCCCAAGAAAAAGCATATTATTAACGAACCTTTAATGCATATCTTCCAGGGAGGTTTATATTCATTCTTTTTGCAACTGCGCTGTTCTCTGGATCAAGGATGATAAGATAACCAGCCCAGTCAGCAGTAAGGTTTGAGGTTCCACAAATAGTACAGGATGAGCCTTCAACAACTCTGTGACAATCACGACATACCATCAACTGTTTCTTCTTTGAAACCATCAGTCCTCGCCTTTTTCTTCCTTTTCTTTATGCATATCTTCTTCAAGCCATTGAATACTGCCAAGTCCTGTCTGTCTCATTGTAAGACCAATCTTACTCTCCCTTGGTTCACGTTCATTAAGACTTAATGTAACAACTCTTGCCCTTACAATATCTCCAACGCTGATATGTCTTCCAGTGCCCTGACAAAGCAAAGTTGCATTCTTTTCATCATAATTGATATATTCATCAGATATCTGACTGACGTGAAGAATAGCGTCGATAGGTCCTAAACTGACAAAAGCACCAAAACCTGTCGTTTCAACAACAACTCCTTCCACAACTTCCTGAAGTGTAAGTCTGATTACAAGTCCTTCAAAATCAACGTCATAATAGACTGCTCCATCACCTGGAACCATCTCTCCATCACCGACACGGAGAATTTTTGTAACAGCAATAAAAATACCGATCTCTTTATCAATACTGCCTTCAAGTTGTTCCTGGAGCACATCAAGAATTACAGTCTTCAGATCTTCGCCAAGACGATGTGGCGGAACTCTGACCTTATCAATCATTTTCAATTTAAAATACATGAATATCCCACTCCTTCCTTATAATTGATTATTTTTGAATCATCTCAAGTTTTTGCCTGCCTTTTAAGGATATTACACTAAGTCCTTCAGAAAGCAGCCGGTTACGAAGAAACCGGTCATTTGTAACCACCACAGCTCCATTCTCTTTAGCCCAAGTAAAAATCCTGTCATCGGGGGTTATTTTTTTTTCAGGTTCAAAAGAACTGTTTCTTTCTGTTTTAACCTGTTCACATTTTGATGCAAGAGTCATACCAAAGCGCGCAGCTGCTCCATCCTTACCTCTTCCTCTTGAAAGGCCGGCAAGTTCGGTCAATACCACATCTGGAACAACAGGTCTGTATGCTCCACATAATCCTCTTATCTCGTCATAGAGATCTAATGTAAACTGACCCGCCATCAAAAAGGCGTTTGTGTCAATAAGGACTATCACTCGATCAGAGTTCCCATCCCTATCAATCGCCATCTCCCGCCAACCTGTCTGCTGATAGCAATGGGAGCTCCAGTATCTGCACAGACAGGTCTTTTCAGAACAACCTCGACTGCATCTTTACGGGTTGATGAAACAACTCCAACAGTTACTGATGTCCCAACCGAAAGCATCAATGGCTCACGTTGTTTTAATGGGTCGATCTCAACCTCACTGTTTGCACCAACAACACGTTCCATCAATTTTACCGAAAACCACATCTTTTCCCAGACTGGTGGAAGTTTTCCAACATGTCCAAGCACCTGTCCGGATAGCATATCACTTTTTGTAATTGCCGGATCAAGTTTGGTCCCTATTGCAAGAAGGCCGCCGGGAGTTGCCACATGAACCTTTTTGTTGCCTTTATGAATCTCTGTGACTTTTGTAATGATTGGTTCCCATCTAATCTTATTCTCAGCCTGTACCTGAATACCCGGCCTGATCTCGATGTCATCGCCATCATTGATAAGTCCACGGATAAGCGAGCCACCAACAACTCCACCTTTTACATCCTTCCAGCTACATCCCGGCTTATTCACATCAAATGATCTTGCAATAAGCATTAGTGGATCAGCTTCAGGTTCGCGATGAGGCTCTGGAATAATCTCATCAAGTGCCTGAATGAGTGCCCATAAATTAATATTTTTTTGTGCAGATACAGGAATAATTGGAGCATTTTCTGCAATAGTCCCTTTTACAAACTGCTTGATCTCCTGATAATTTCGCTCTGCATCTTTTCGCGATACTACATCTATTTTGTTCTGAACAATGACAATTTTCTTGATTCCCACAAGTTCAAGAGCCATAAGATGCTCTTTTGTCTGTGGCTGGGGACAATGCTCTGCTGCTGAAATAACAAGCATCGCTCCATCCATAAGAGCTGACCCTGAGAGCATGGTTGCCATAAGTGTCTCATGCCCCGGTGCATCAACAAATGAAACCTCTCTGAAAGGTTCTGTCTCTTTTCCACACCTTGGACAGTGTTCAAGGCTCGTATATCCAAGAGGCGCTTCCTGGCATGAACATGAGTAAAAGGTTGCATCAGCATATCCAAGTCTGATAGAAATACCTCTTTTCATCTCTTCACTATGTCTGTCTGTCCAAACGCCGGTTAATGCGTTGACTAATGTTGTCTTTCCATGATCCACATGGCCGACAACACCAATATTGGTATTTGGTATAAATCCTTCAGGCACCTACAATCAAACCTCTTTACGTATTTGCTTAGATTGATACTTAATCATGAGCATAGATTCTATTAATAAAGAGATTATCCACCGCCATGACAGGCATCATCCTGAGAATTAAGAGCATTAGTATAGATCTCCTCATTACGTCCTGCGCGCTCATTTTCTATCTCTATAAGTTCTTCTTCACGTGTTTTTATGTGATGGGATTTCTTCCCCGTTGATACAGTGACTAACTGATCCACGCGGAATAATAATCCGGTATCCTCAAGTTCAGCAAAGACGAAACCGTTCTGTTTATCAAGTCTTTTAACTATACCCGTGGTTCCTGTCCGCGGATAAAGAACAGTTATTCCGGGTTTTATCCCGGAGTCTGAAAGTTCATCCATTGTTTTCTCAGTTTACTTTAAGGCCGTTTTCTACCTGCTCATCTGTGACTGTAAAGGTTTTACCATCACTTGTCTGATATTTGCCTGTGATTATCTCTGAATTATTATCTGTTGAATATGGAACAATAAAGGTTCCGTTAACGCTTTCCTGCATATATGTAAATTCACGCCCGGTGTTAGTCTTTATGTCAATTTTAATAGTGCCGGTTCCGGTTATTTCTGCACCTTTGACATATTCAAATATCTTTACATATCTGATATCTTTCATTTCCGGCGATGTCGCTCTTGTTGGAGATTCATGCACAAGGCGATAATTTTTAAGTGCCTGAACTGTTGTCACCGGAGTTGTAAAGTGAGTGTTTGCTAGGGCTTGTCCATATTCAGGTTCTGCTGTTTCATTAAATGAATTCATGAGACGTGTAGCTTGTGTTGAGTTTACCTGAGCTACATCTACGATTAATGGAACTCCAAGCCCTGATACCTCAGGTTTTACATATTTAACATAATGAACCATATCAGGCTCGGTCATTGATCCATCAAAGTTATGCAGTTTTGAGACAGTTGTCTTGAAATAATCATCAGTAAAGAGTGAGTATCTTGAGGCTCTCTGTGGATTATCTTCATCGGGAATTGCATAAACCTGTTGATATGGATCCACTCCAATAGTAGAATTATTCCATGTAGCCATAGCCCAGAATTTGCCGGTATCCATCTCATAATCAGTCACAACATATTTTGTATGTAGCCTGTCAAGAATACCGGAGGCTTCTGATTCATTACCGGTGATAAAGAATCTTGCAGCTCCATCATCACCTGCAACACCATACTGGAATGGATTTGCGTTTGGCATCCGCTTTCCAATATAGAGAATAATATGCCCGTAATCCCACCATGACATCACACCATATGATTCATCTGGTGCTGTCCAGTTTTCTTCAGGATAAATTTTGTAATAATCCATTCCTGTTTCAGGAGTGCTCTTCTCCATCCAGTCCATTGCTTCATGCCAGTCTGAATTAAGATTTAATCTTCCAACAGACAGATCTTTGTCAATTGCAATCCATGAAAAGAGAACAGTGCATAATACTACGAATATAAGGAATACAATTGAGGCTTCTTTTATATATCCTGGTGTTGATCTGTTTCCAGATACTTTCTTACCTTTTTTAGAAGTTTCCTCTATTTGTTCACTCTTGTCTTTACTGTTTCTGAAAAGGTCAATTGCAGAACCTGCTGTAATACCGCCAAGAATTGCTATTGGAACTGCAAGATAGTATTCATATCTTACATGCTGCCATGCTGCATACAGAATAACGATAGACCAGACTAAAAGGAAAACATAAGATGGATTAAGTTTCTTTTTAAGCCTGTAGAAAAGCACTACCATTCCGGCAAAGAATAATGGAAAACTGAATTGGAAGGTAGCCCATGCTTCATCAACTGTCCACTGTCTTGCCTCCTGGATAGTCTTCCAATAAACTCCCTGTCCAAAGAAGGCATTGGCGTTAGACATCAGATAATTGAAAAGATCTGGTAATGCAACTGCAAGGATAATAACACCTGCAATAACTATTGCAACCATTGCACCCGGATAATAAATAAACGGCTTTTCACGTAAGTACCAAAGCAGCCCATATAATATCACAGTTCCAAGAATTAACAGGAAATATGCGATTGGGTGACCTATTGTATAATAATTAAGCCCACCTTCTGCATGAATTCCGATACAGAAAAAGCCTAAAATTGCTACAATAAAAGTAGTTGTATTTATGATAAGCACTGATGTTCCGGTGTGACCTGTATATCTCTGAATGATAAACCAGAGTGGAGTTACAATTCCGACAAGTAGAGCAAAAAGAAGCATTGTCGGCATGATTGCAAGGCCTGCAACATATACAATACCACAGATTACACCAAGTATTGCCGGTATCTTCCAGGTTTCTTTCTTATCTGGCTTTGCCGGATTATGATAACAGTATATCATTGCATACATGTAACAAAGACAGAAGAGTGTCGAGAAAAGAACTTCGGCTATGTGATGATCGAAATATCCATAAAAAGATCTGAAAAAGATCTGACCTGGCATAAATGAGATGAAAAATGCAGCAATAAGTCCTGCTTTCCAATCTGAAATCTTTGCAACAAGGAGATATATTACAGGAACAAGAAGTGCTGCCATTAATGGGGCAACAAAGAGTGAAACAGTAATTATTTCAGGTCTTGTTGAAGCTCCTGCAAGAATACAGGCGATGACACTAATAATACTAAAGAGTGGTCCCCAGTGCATAGGCTGACCTGCCGGATAATATGTCATCGGGTCAAACCATGGATAATCAGGGAAATTTGGTAGCATCTGTTCTACAAGTCTTAAATGATAAAGAGGATCATCCATCCCGACAAGGGATACGACATCCGCTGTCCCGGCATATGCGGGAAGAGTTCTGATAATAAAGGAGAATATTGTAAGTATAAGAAGTATTACTCCAATTACCAGAATCTGTGGTTGTAATAGTTTTTTAAGTTCCATAATCATAACTCAGGTTTTAATTTTTTAAGATCATAAGATAGACTTTACATAATTATTCACTTCTTCTTTAAATAAATAGTAATCAAAAGAAGTCACACGTTTTTGGGAGGCTTCTCTGAAAATATCCGGAGAAGCATCCACTTTTAAAAGGGCATTTTTGATTTCGTTGACTTCGGGAGAGATTAGATAGCCTGTATAACCATCGACAACTGTTTCCATATAACCTCCTTCACAGGCGGCAATTACTGCTTTTCCAGAGGCCATGGCTTCAAGAGGAGTTAAACCATAATCCTCATCGATTGCCATTGTAATAAAGCCGCGGCAGGTTGCATAGAGAGTTTGAAGTTCGTCATCTGATATTGAACCGGTGAATCTGACATTTTCTGGTGAATTTTTTACAAGATCCTGATAAGAAGGATAAATCTTACCTGCAATTATCAGCTTTTTATCTGGCATCTCTCTAAAAGCTTCAACTATCAGTTCAATTCTCTTCCATTTGTCAACTCTTGATACACAAAGATAGAAGTCTCCACATTCCAGAAAATGATACTTATTCAGAAAAATTGGCGGATATAGCACTTTTGCCGTCCGGCCATAATACTTCCAGATTCGATTTCTAACATTATGAGATATTCCTGCAATGTTTTGCACATTTTTATTGACATAATGTCTGTCAAGCAATCTGAAAAATGATAGAATAAGGCTATAAATCTCTCTGATGATGAAAGATTTTTCTGAAAGGATAATATAATTCATATCATATAATGCTCTCCTTGGGGTTAGCATTAAGTATAAATTTGGATTCTCTTTTGAAAGATACCGGAGTGTCATATCATCAGTTGCAATGAAAAAGTCAAAATCAAGTTTTAATCTTTTAAAGAGAAGCATTCCTGCAATCTGACGAAGGGGCTCCTTTGGGAGTTTTTTATTTAACGGTAAAAACCTTACTTCTTTTGCTGCAGGGTATAATTTACAAAGTGTTTCATCAAAAGAAAGGCATACGATTGTTGCATCAAGAGCAAGAGCCAGATCTATAAAAAATCTTTCAGCTCCACCAGGAGTTTTAAAATCAAGAGCTGATAATATTGCAATCCTCATTCTTCTCTCCTATTATCATTACAAATTATATCATTACAAATTATATCATTACAAATTGCAACAATTCTTTTGGAAATATTTTCCCAACGCATATGCTCTGGTGCATCATATTTTTTAAATGGTTCATTAATCTTATCTATCAATGCCCTTCTTAGTTCGTCAACATCTTCTGCGTTTACAAAAACCGTTCCATCATATGAACCAAGACTTTCATTAAGGCCTCCGACCGATGATGCAATAATTGGAAGTCCATAAGAGATTCCAATATGAGCAACTCCACTTTGGGATGCCCTAAGATATGGAAGTACTAACATATCAGCGGCCGAAAAGAAGAATGGAATCTCATCATCGGAAATATAACTGTTTTTTGCCAATATTTTGGTTTTATCTGGGAAGTTCTCAATCAGAGATAGTGTCTCATTATCTTCCCATATTTCTCCTGCAATTACAAGTGTTGTATCAGGGTGATCCTTAACCATCTGAATAAAGGCTTTAATGAGCAGAGGCACTCCCTTATATGGACGAATCAATCCAAAGAACAGGATAACATGAGATGTTTTTATTCCAAGTTTCTCTTTTGCTTCTGATTTTGGGAGAATCGGGTACTGATCATAAAGACCATGAGGAATTACCTCAATGAGGTCAGGATTAATTTTATAGTTGTCAGATATCAGTGCTTTGTCATGTTCAGAATGGACAAGGTAACGATTTGCATTTCTACGAATTATTCTCCCCATGATTCGTGAATAGAGTCTGATTGGAAGGATAGATGCCTCAAAAGGATCGACAACTTCATGGAACTCAATAATACATGGGATTCTCCGTCTAATCATCATCTGCAGTGCAAGATACATATGTGCTATACTTGATGTCCACCACTCAAAGATGATTACATCAGAGTGTCTGATGAAAAAGTATCCGCGTATCCATGAGACTGGATTATACCAGTCAAGAATCTCAGATAGATGGGCTCCCTTCTCAAAGGTCAGATTTGAAAGATCTGTTCCTACCCGTTTCCATCCGGGAAATAGTCTTTTAGGAAGCATATTCCGGAATAGTAAGGCATTAACCTCTTCAGAGTTATTCAGAAGGGAATTTACAAGCCTTATTGTATAATAACTAATTCCTGATAAAAAGCGTGGAGATGGACCAATAACCGAAATTGATAGTTTTTTTTCGGATTTCATTCGACAGTCACACTCTTTGCAAGGTTTCTTGGTTTATCAATATCTCGTCCAAGTTTTACAGCCGTATAATATGCAAGCATTTGAAGAATTGTTGTAACCGTCAGGATCTGAATATAGGTATTCTCTTTTGGCAGTGGAATAAAAACATCTGCAATCTCTAAAAGTTCTTTATCCTCTTCATCACCAATCAGGCATATTGGAGTCTTTCGTGCCTTCATCTCTTTTAGATTTGTAAGCATCACATCATATGAGGGCCCTGCAAGACATGTTGCAATAACAGGTGTCTTTGGAGAAAGTAGTGCAAATGGGCCATGTTTTAACTCTCCGGCTGCATAAGCTTCAGCATGGATGTAAGAGATCTCTTTCATCTTTAGTGATCCTTCTATCATTACCGGATAAAAGATTCCACGTCCTACATAGAATATATGCTCTGCGTCTTTCAAAAGAGAAACTGCATTATCTAACTCGATTGAAAGAATCCTTTCAACAGCATGACTTGCACTTGTAAAGATCTCATCATACTTACCTCCACAGAGAAGATTAGTTAAGAGGAGCATTATTCCGGTTTCTCCTATGAAGGATTTTGTGGCTGCAACACTGATTTCAGGCCCGGCCTGCATCATAATTGAATAATCTGCTTCCCTTGTTATTGTACTTCCAAGTACATTTGTTATCGCAATTGTAGGAATCCCTCTGCAACGCCCTTTTCTTATGGCTGCAAGTGTATCAGCAGTTTCACCAGACTGACTTATTAAAACAGTTAGCGTT
>CAYSSW010000047.1:14770-16641 GCA_964434005.1 uncultured Methanospirillum sp. | reverse complement strand
TCAAGAAGAATTAGGCTAAAATCATCTTCTGTAACCCAATCTTTGATATTTTCAGACAGAAGGAAAAGTTGTTATAAGTCTCGACCCCGTGTTCTGTATATTGATAATATGTTAGTCGTACTAAGATAAAGTACTTCTTAGTAACTCTTCGTTACGTTTTTAGGGATTGGAAGGAGTTATGCAACAGCCTCTGAATTATTAATCATTCTTTATATATGGTTTTAGATATTATCTATTAACCTTGAATTTATCTAAATCAATTGCAATACTTTGAATCGAGGCAGATGCATCCGATATAGCTTTTTGAATCTGGCTAATTGAGGCCGTAACTTCCTCTGTTGATGCTGCAGAATTTACAGATTCTCGTGCAGTATCCTCTATAATACTTTCAAGTTCATGGACATTTGCTGTTACTTCCTCAACTGATGCTGCCTGTTCTTCTGTCGATCCTGCAACTTCGGTCATATTCGCGTTGATATGGTTTATAACCTCTACTATCTGTTTAAACACAATTATGGTCTCTTCTACTGCTTTATTTCCAATATCCACCTCATCTTTCGATGTTTTCATGGACATAGATACCATATGTGATTTTTTCTGTAAATTTTTGATAATTTTTGTAATGTTCTCAGATGATTTTTGTGATTCAAGAGCAAGTGATTTAACTTCATCAGCAACGACTGCAAAACTTTTTCCTGCATCACCTGCTTGTGCTGCTTCAATTGCGGCATTGAGTGCAAGAAGGTTTGTTTCGTCTGCAATTCCGGTAATTAGATCAATAATTTTTCCTATTTCATCCATCTGATTGTTTATATCGTCGATTATAATATTTGTTTCATCAACAGAATTCATAATGCTCTGCATGCCTGATTCAGCTTTACCGGCAAGCAATGCACCCTGTTCAGAAAGATTTGATGCTTGTTGTGCTAATGTTGAAATTTCTTCTGCCTTTGTTGCAACAGAATTCACCGATAGAGAAAGATCTTCCATGGCAGTCAATGTCTGATTCATCCCATATTCACTTCGTTTTGCCAAAGAACTGACTGATGTTGAACTTTCTGCAAGGGTTGAAGCAGAATTTGAGACTTCTACTGCACTTGCATCTGTTTCTTCCATTCCGGCAGTAAGGTTTTCAATCTCATTTTTAATATGACCCATAGCAGATCCACTATTAATACCAATTATGTTTAATGCATCTCTGAATTTGATAAATTCTCCTTTCACCTGAAGAGATTCATCCATTTTGTCAGTAAAATCACCCTTTGCATAGGAATCTGCGAGTCTCATAGATTCAACTAATGTATTTGTAATACTATCCAGAGTATTATTCAGTTTTAAGATAATTTGTTGGTATTCTCCATTAAATCCTGCAGAACTAATTCTGATATTAAGTATTCCGTTTTCTGCTGCGGTTCCAATTTTATGAACGGAATTTACAACCATTTCTATACTGTTTTTCATTTTGACCATTGCAAGGCCGAGATTATCTTTATTGGATGTTACAGGATCTCCGGTATTGAAATCACCATTTGCAATTAGCATTGATATTTCTTCTTTAATTTTAAGGCTTTCTCCAAGTCTCTTAAAGGAGTTAGTCAATCTACCGATCTCTCCTCCCTGATCAGTATTGATGTCCGTGGTAATCTCTCCGTTTGCAAATTTCTCTGCAAGTAATGCGATTTTGGTGACTGGGCGGGCAATTTCTCTTGCAACAAAGAATAACATCACCACTCCAAGAATTGTAAGAATAATACCAATTATTATCAGGTTTCTGACCTGTTCCATTGGACTCTGGCTAATCACATTTTCAGGAACTGACACACTTACATCCCAGTATACTCCCGAATCTCCAATTTTTGCCGGGACTACTG
>CAYSSW010000047.1:0-14760 GCA_964434005.1 uncultured Methanospirillum sp. | reverse complement strand
TACTGCTTTGGTATAACCTTCGCTTGTGTAGAGGAGAGATGCACCTTTTTGTACTTTTTCTATATCACTGTCGATTTTTTCCGGTGCAAAACCAATACTTTCAACCGGGACATCATGCACATTCTGTCCGGTCCAGTCTTTGTTTTTTTGGTTATCTCCAATAATCATCCCGTTTTTTGTAAGGATTAAGAGGACGCCCTCTCCGTTATACATCTCAAAGGATTTAGCATGGGCATTAAGATCAGAAAGGTCAACATCTACTCCGGCTATTCCAATATATTTATCATTAACGATAATTGGAGTAGTAAGTGACATCATATTTACCTCTGTTCCACCAGCATTGTAAAGATAGGGTTCAGTTACTGAAGATTTCAGGCTCTTTTTTGAAAGCTTTAGATAGTCGCTCTTTTCCATGTTTCTTAGTGCTTCAAGTTTTATAGTAGAGCCACTTCTAAACCAGTATGGTAAAAAGCGTCCTGTTTCATCAGATCCTTTTGTATTTTTGTTTGCGGTGTCATTGTTATCAAAGGCATTAGGTTCAAAAGCAAGATATATAGCAAATATTTCATCATTCTGGCGTAGGTTTTCTTTGAGTGTATTAATTATCTGTTCTCGTGTCGGAGGCTTGCCTGATTGATACATACCGGTGACTGTATTTGCAAGGGTTTTTGAAATTGAGAGTGGGCCTGTTAATTCATTGCTGATATCACCGGCAAATAAGATTGCTTTACTGTTAACATTTGATTCTGCCAATCCAAAAGCTTCAGAGTAGAGAGCAGTTGATGCATAACCGATAATTATTCCAGCAGTTATAAGCATTGCAATTGCTCCCATAATGATTATTCTACTCTGAATTGAGCCATTAAATCTGGATATCAGTAGAGTTTTGAACTTATTTTTCATAATAATCATATCATGATCTGTTATTTTTCATGGTTCTTCCATAATACCGAAAGAACTATGTTTTGGGTAAATCACATGACTTTAGTCTGTCATCTGATAAATTAATCTATCAGAATATAAGTTTAATTACTTATAAAGTGTATGAAATTAACCTGATTTAGATTACCTGATATAATATATATTTTTATAAATTTGGATCAAAATGAGCTGACAAAAGATTTCTTCTTTTTATTCTATCAACACGTTATTCAAAAAAGCTTTAAATATCAAAAATAATCTGATATCCTGTCATATTTTCAAGTTTTATTATTTCAGCATTACCATTTAGTTGTTTTGTAAGACCTTCAATCAGCAGTAAACCAAGACTATTCTTTCTATTTTTAAGATCAAGACCTGCTGGAAGTCCAATTCCATCATCAAGATAGATTATCGTGCATTTTCCATCATTCTCATGACATGAGATATTAATTGTTCCACTATCCTGTTCATTGAAAGCATATTTGAATGAATTTGTAAGCATCTCAGTAATCATAAGACTTGTTGGCACTACTTTATCTATATGCATATAAATATCTTCGATATCAAAATTAATGGAAATCTTTCCATTCTTTAACTGATAAGTCTGAAGTAGATAATCAGCAATAATTATAATATATTCTTTAAAGTTAATATGTGAAAGATCTTTGGATTGATAGAGTTTTTCATGAATAAGAGCTATCGATTTCACTCTGCCCTGGCTTTCGGTGAGTATTCGTTTGATGTTTATATCATCAGTAGTTCGTGCCTGCATGTAGAGGAGACTTGACACAACCTGTAGATTGTTCTTAACTCGATGATGGATCTCTTTTAGAAGGATCTCTTTCTCTGCAAGTGATTTACGCATATTTGCGTCATATTCTTCCTTTTCTGTATTGTCAAGAACCGTTGAACGAGACTTTAGAAATACCCCCTTATCATCTACTATAGTTGTTGAGTTAAGTCTTACAGGAAATGTTGTTCCATCTTTTCTTTCAAAGAAGAATGATAGATCCTTTGATTCTCCTTCTTCTTTTAAATTGGCGAAGGCTTTATTATAACTCTCAATACATTTAGGAGAAAGGATATCTAAAATTGATTTAATCCCGATTACTTCATCAGGCTTATATTTTAGCCATTTAAGAAGCATCTCATTCATCTGAACAATAATTCCATCAGAGTCTATGGAGTAATATCCACACGGTGCATTGTTGTATATATCAGTAACTTCTGCATTAATCCTGTCTCGTTCTCGCTGAAAATTCATAATTTCAGTCGTATCTTCAACAAGTCCAATAAATTCGTCCATTCCTTTTGGGTAAAATCGAACATGAAACCACTTGTTTGTATATGGATAGTAAAAATCTGTAAACCTGGGTTCACCGGTTTTTATAGCCTCATCAGCATATACTAACAGATCGCTTTTTTCTGTAAGGATATTTGGAATGAAATCTGTTGCATATTTTCCTTCCAGATAATTATAACCAATCATCTTTTTAAATGAAGAGTTGACTGTCAGATATTTAAAATTAGATGGTACCTTATCCTCATTATAAATTAACTGGCAAAGTGCAAATCCGCTGAGCATCCGCTCAAAGAGTGTTCTGTACCGTTCTTCACTTTCTTCCAAATCTTTTTGTTTATCGGCAAGTTCCTGGAAACTGGCCTGAATTTCCTGACTTGCAGCTGATAATTCTTCAAATGTTTCTGTAAGTTGATAATTTTTGTTAATTAACTCTAATTCGGTTTTCTTCTTAATCTGGAGTTGTTTTTCAAGAAGGTCTTTGGATATAAGTACCGATTTCAAATTATCGCTCAAAGCCTTAACAGTATTAGATATATCTCTGATTTCGTTTTCATTTGTGATTTCTATCTTGTAATCAAGATTATCCTGATCAATTGTCTCAATTCCATCTTTGATGTATAGAAGAGAGTTTAAAAGTTTTCTCGATACTAACAGATATTTTGCAAATATGTAAATAATAAGGAACAGGATGAGAATCAGAGTTTCAGTAAGGGCATTATAAATGAAGTTCTTTGTATCGATCTCTATAAGGTTGTTGATAAATAGAATATCATCTTTGATTTTTTCTGATTGCAGAACAATTGTTTCTCCAATCGGTTTGATAACCCTGAATTGTTCATTTATATATTTCCATTCCGAAAACCTGGGATGTTGGTTTCTATGTAAGAGTCCTTCAGAGGCTATCCGGAGACTGGTAAGTTCAGTATCGATATGATAAAGTTCATGAGTAACTTCAGGATTCGTAGAATTTAGTTTATTTAAACTATTTTGTAATATTATTATTTCTTCAATTATTGACTCAAGTTGGCTATTATCAGGGGTATTAACGTAGGTATGTATATGAGATGATACTTCACTTGAATTTTTTATTAGAGAATCCAATGTGTTCTGTTTTTCATTGAGAGTTCCAAATTCTGAGAATATATTGCCGACTATCAGTAGGATAACTAATATTATTGCAAGAAAGACTATAAACGAGAGACGTTCAAGGCTTTCAAATCTCATGTTATAATATACAATTACGGATGATGATATATATTAGTTACTAAAAATAGAATTGGTTATATGTTATGTTTTATCCAGGAATATGATATCTCTTTTCTATGGCGTTAGCCCCAAATGTAGTAATTGTCACAAGGATAAGATAAACAATCGCAACCCCAAAGAAAACTTCATTGAACGCAAAATATTTTGAGGCTATAAGTTTCCCAGCACCGGTAAGTTCAATTACAGTAATCATGTATGCAAGCGATGAATACTTAATCAAATATATAAATTCATTGGATATTCCTGGAATTGATCTTCTTAACGCCTGAGGGAGGACAATGTTTAAAATAGCCTGACGCTTTGTCATTCCAAGAGCCTTTGCAGCGGTAAGCTGGCCTTCTTTGATTGAAAGAATTGCACCTCTTATGTACTCTGAGTTATAAGCACTATTACAGAAGATAAAACCTGTAACTGATGCAGAAAATGCAGATAATGTTATACCAAGACCTGGAAGACCAAAGTAAAGAATAAACAGAAGAATGAGTAATGGACATCCTTTGAAGAAGATTGTATATCCTTTCATCAGACAACCAAGAGAGTATCCCCCGTATACTCGTGCACAAGCAATCAGAATTCCAAGAATCAGGCCAATAGGAGCTGTAAAGAGGATCAATTCAAGGGTTATCACTGTCCCTTCAGAGAAAGCCGGGAGTATTACATCAGTGATAAATTGGATCTGATCCATCGCCTAAATCTCCTGTATTTGTCCAATAAATGCTTTGCATCGTTCAAACTTTGGATCATTAAACACTTCATCCGGACTACCCTGTTCTTTGATAATTCCATGTTCCATGAAACAGATTTTATTAGCGACCGAACAGGCAAAACTCATCTCATGTGTCACAACTACCATTGTCATACCAGCAAGTGCAAGTTTTTTCATTACTTCAAGGACTTCTCTTGTAAGTTCAGGATCTAATGCACTTGTTGGTTCATCAAAAAGCATCACATCAGGATCCATTGCAAGAGCCCTTGCAATTGAGACCCTCTGTGCCTGTCCACCTGAAAGTTCTGCCGGGTAATGATCTGCCCAGTCAGCCATTCCAACCTGCACTAGTTCCTTCATTGCTTTTTCTCTTGCAAGTTTTGGACTAATTCCCTTAACTTTAATCAGGGCAATTTCAACATTTCTAACAGCAGTCAGATGATCAAAGAGGAAAAAGTTTTGAAATACCATTCCAATCCGCTGTCTGAAATAGTTAATCCGATTGCCACTGTTTGTTACTTCTTCATCATGAAGGAAAACCCTGCCAGAATCCGGAATGGTAAGTTGGTTAATACAACGTAGCAATGTACTTTTTCCTGTTCCTGATGGACCTATAAAACAGATGGTCTCTCCCTTTTTAACGTCAAAAGAGACCCCTTTTAGTATCTTCAGTGATCCAAAGGACTTATGGAGGTCTTCAATTCTCATTATATATTCGGTATCTGTCATGTGTTATCCGCCTTCGCAGGTCCAAAACCTGGGATTGCAATTTTCTTTTCAAGCTGGTGAATACCTTCAGTTCCAATATAACTCATTATTATGAATATTAATGCACATGCAAGGTAAATTGGCATTGTTACATAAGTTTGCGATACAATCTGAGATGATCTTGTGGCAAGTTCTGCTACACCAATCGCATAACAGATAGATGATTCAGTAAGAATTTCCGGATATTCATTAGACCATCCAGGCAAGGCAATTCTTAAAGCCTGTGGCAGAATAATTGTCCGAATTGCTTGAAATCTTGTCATTCCAAGTGATCGTGCTGCTGTCATCTGGCCTTCTGAAATTGCCTGTATAGCACCGCGAAAGATTTGTGACTGGTATGCCGCTCCACGAAGTCCTAATACTATTGCTCCCACTAAAAAGGCCGAAACTTCTATTCCCATCGTTGGAAAAAGTCCAAAGTAGAATAAAAAGAGCAGGACAAGGACAGGAAGACCTCTGAAAAACCATACATACACTCCAATAACAGACCTGACAAAGAGTTTTCCATATACCTGCAAAAGTGCCATTGGAAGTCCAAGTGATATTCCAATTAGTAAGGCCAATCCAACAAGACCAAGTGTTACAGCAATTCCATCCAGAAGATATGGGGACCAGTCAATAAGAATTGTAATTACATCCATCTTTTAATTCTCTGGACAATAACGGAGTTTCCCGTTCTGTTGATAAAATATTGCATTGAGAAATCTACAGTAAAAATGAGGGGATTTATACCATCTCATATTTGGTTAGCAGTTCATTCCACTTTGGTGAGTTCATCAGAAGGTCAAGACCATGATTCATGGTGTTTAAGAGTTCAGTGTCTTCTTTTCTGATTGCAATGCCATATTTCTCACCGGTATCAATTTCTCCAAGAATTGACATTGATTTTCCTTCAATTGCATCAACCATTGGAGGTTTATCATAAATGATGAAATCAAGGCGGTTGTTTGCAAGGTCAGTTACGACAAGAGGGAAGTTATCATATAGCACAAGTCCCTCTGAATCAGTTATTCCTTTGTTAATCAGTTCTTCTTCAACCCAGAAGGCTCCTGTAGTTCCACGCTGTGCACCGATTTTACCTTTTCCTGCCATGAAATCATCCATGGTTAAACCTGAATCATTGTTTATAGCAACAGACTGGTTAATAAGCAGGTATGGGTTACTGAAATTAACAACCTTGCTTCTCTCATCAGTTATTGTCATTCCTGAATAGACCATATCAATTTTGCCTGCGTTGAGCGCCGGAATAATACCATCCCATGCAGTAGCCAGGAATTTGACCTCAAAGCCAAGTTCATTTGCAATCCATTTTGCTGATTCCACATCAAGACCCTGCACAGATCCATCCTTGTCAATATAACTGTATGGTGGATATTCTCCATCTATTCCAATGATGTAGGTTACTTTTTCACCAGTGGCAGCTGGTTCAACCGGTGAAACTGTTGTATCCTCAGGTGTCTGTGTGCATCCACAGAGCAATATTGCAAATATTGCAACTATTGCAAGTAACACTGCTATAACAGATTTATTCATCTGTATAGACTATGCCTCCCATCAAGTTTATGGGTTATGATTCGTCTCTCACCATTGTCGAGGTTATCAGACAAACATCAGATCATCAATTCCCAACAAATATCTATCAGGGTATCTATAGATTGTATGATGAATGCAAAAGTTGTTGCAGCCTTTTTATCACTCATTTTTGTGGTAATGGTTCTGGGATGTGGGTGTACTTCTGTTGAAAAAACCACATCAGCAGATTCGGCATCAGAAGAAGAACCTGTGGAAGGAGTAACTCCGGTTGAAGAGAGATCTTATATTGTAGGTATTGATGGTCAGTATCCTCCATTTTCTATGATGGATACAAATGGTGAGGCTACAGGATTTGATGTTGAATCAATGCGCTGGATTGCAAAAGATCAGGGAATGGATGTAAAGTTCGAAGCAATTGCCTGGGATGGTATCATTCCTGCACTCAATGCAGGTAAGATAGATCTTGTCTATGCCGGTATGACCATCACTGACGAGCGCAAGGAGAAAATAAACTTCAGTAATCCTTACTGGACAGTTAATCAGTCTGTTGTAATTCGCGATGATTCAAATATTACCTTTGAAGAAGTCCAGGCCGGAAAGGCCGTTCTTGGTTCACAGCGCGGGACTACAGGTGCCTATTGGGTAGAAGACAATCTGATTACACCTGGATTAATGCCACGTGATAATCTGAAGCTTTATGAATCAGCACCAATTGCAATTGATGATCTTTCGTCTGGAAGAATTGATGCAGTTGTCTTTGATAGTACAACAATTAATGACATCATCGAAGGAAAGCCGATGCATGTAATTGGTGCATTTGAGACAAACGAAGTCTTTGGTATTGCTGTTCGTAAGGATGATACAGCACTTCTTGATAAGCTTAATACCGGACTATCAAATCTTATGGCATCCGAAGACTGGAAAGCACTTCAGGAAAAGTATAAAGTAGCATAAATTTATCGTTATTCTGTATGATTACTTTTTCTTTTTTTAATCTGTCATCAATCTGCCAATAATTGATAATTAAAATGTTGAAGATTTCTTCTATACTAATAGTGATAGCAGATTTCATCTGGTCTACCAGATACATAAATATCTGACT
The DNA here is from genome assembly GCA_964434005.1 of uncultured Methanospirillum sp. Lineage (GTDB taxonomy): Archaea > Halobacteriota > Methanomicrobia > Methanomicrobiales > Methanospirillaceae > Methanospirillum. Next base: position 7,161 of record CAYSSW010000047.1, on the reverse strand, counting down.
ATCAAACCTTATTCTTTAATCTCAGGAAATATAAATGTCAGAATCTCACGAAAAGCTATATTTACCCACAATATTTGCAATTCTTTCAGCAATTTTCTTTGGGACCGTTGCTCCGATGACGAAGCTTATGCTTGGATCAGTTGAGCCGGTAATGCTTGCAGCTCTATTTTACCTTGGGAGTGGAGTAGGGATGCTGATTATCGTAAGTTTAAAGCGAATATTTTTTTACCGGTCTGCAACAGAGGCTACCCTTACAAAATCTGATCTTCCATATATTTTGTGTATGGCATTTTTTGGAGGAGTTCTGGCACCAATTGTAATTTCTCTCTCAATGACACTCACACCATCAGCAACAGGTTCACTTCTTTTAAATTTTGAGCCGGTAGTTACAACTCTTCTTGCATTTTTCGTCTTCCATGAGGCAATAGGAAAGAGAATATGGGTTGCTATGATTTTAATTGGCTGTTCTTGTGTTCTTTTAGGCTTTGATCCAAAAGGTGATTTTGCATTAACAGTCGGTGCACTTGGAATAATTCTTGCCTGTACATTCTGGGGTCTTGACAATAATATTAGCAGAAAAGTATCAGGAAAAGATCCAATGGCAACTATTATGGTTAAAGGGATTCTTGCAGGAGTTTTTTCTGTGATGTTTGCATTGATTATCGGTGAACAGCTTCCACCTCTCTTTGATATTCCTGCAATTTTGATTATTGGATTTTTCAGTTATGGAGGAGTTGCAAGTGTCTTCTTTCTTATGGCATTACGATCACTTGGTGCTGCAAGAACTGCACTCTTTTTATCATTATCTCCCTTCTTTGGGGTATTATATTCACTTGTTCTTTTTAATGAACTGCCAGGTATCCAGTTTGTGCCGGCTTTGATCATTATGGCGATTGGAACCTATCTTTTAGTCACAGAGAGGCATATTCATGAGCATCATCATGTCAGAATGATACATGAACACCGGCATTCACATGATCTTCATCATATGCATGAACATGGACCAGGTGTTCCTCCTCTTTCAGCTTTAGGAGTTCATTCACATATGCATATTCATGAAGCGATGGTTCATTCGCATGTACATAAACCAGATCTTCATCATCAACATAAGCATTAATTTTTTTGTGAAAAACTGTCTATGAGACTTGTAATTAATACTTGTTGCTGTCGAGTGTTAGATATAGTAATCACGTATATATTTTTATATGGATATTGAAGGAACCCTCAAAGTAGCACTAATACAGATGTCATTTGGGGAAGAATTAGCTTTATCCCTTGTTAAAACCGCTGCAAAAAATGGTGCGAAGATTATCTGTCTGCCTGAACTTTTCTTTTCATATTATTTTCCACAGTCTTATAGTTATAGTTCTGATGATCTTTTCATTCCCGATTCAGAGATGATAATTAAGCCCTTTATTGAGATAGCAAAAGAATTTTCCACAGTTATTATTGTCCCGGTAATTGAGAAGAAAAGTTCTGCACTTTACAATTCAGCGGTGGTAATTGATGCCGATGGAACTATATTTCCTTCATATCATAAGGTTCATCTTCCACATGATCCCCTTTTCTGGGAGAGATCATATTTCACTCCTGGTGATAAATATTTGGTATATAATACAAAATACGGGAAGATTGCTGTCCTTATCTGTTTTGATCAATGGTTTCCTGAAGCTGCAAGAGAGGTCTCTCTTATGGGTGCTGATATTATCTTTTACCCAACTGCTATTGGAACGGATTCTGAATCAGATTCAATGGCAGAGGCATGGCAGATTGTACAGAGAAGTCATGCAATTGTAAACAGTGTGCATGTTGCAGCGGTTAACAGGGTTGGTGTTGAAAAAGACCTCCTATTTTTTGGTGGATCATTTATATGTGATTCATTTGGAAGAGTAATTTCAAAAGCAGGGTGTGTAGAGGAGATTGTTTATGCTGATGTAACACTTGCCGATAATAGAAGTGTTAGTGATTGTTGGGGTTTTATGAGAAACCGTCGCCCTGATACATATAAACTGATAGAAGAGCCCGTTGATTCAAAAACCGTTACAATTACTCCAAGAAGTTCTGGTTACAAAATGCCTGCCGAGTTTGAAAAACATGAGGCAGTATGGCTTTCATGGCCTTATAATGATATGACGTTTCCAAGACTTCCTGAGGTAGAAAAGACATATATCCGGTTTATTAAGGCAGTTTCTCGAGGTGAGCAGGTTCATCTTCTTGTCAGGAATGAGGATACACGGGAAAAACTGACACTTCGGTTTAAGGAAGAAGGAATATCAGCTGAATCTGTCAATATGCACATTTTTGAATATGATGATGTCTGGATTCGTGATTATGGGCCTATTTTTGTAGTAAATTCCATAACCGGCGACCGTGCAATGGTAAGATGGCACTTTAATTCATGGGGTAATAAGTATGAAGGTCAGATTATTGATGATGGTGTGCCAGATCAGATCTTTAAAATTGTCCCTGAAAGGGTGTTTTATCCTGGAATAGTACTTGAAGGAGGATCTGTTGAGGTTAATGGGAAAGGTACTATTATTACTACAAAATCATGTCTTCTTAATGAGAATAGGAACAAAGGTCTTGGAATTTTTGAGATTGAAGATTACCTTTCAGAGTATTTTGGGGCGGTAAACATCATCTGGCTTGAGGGTGGAATTGCCGGAGATGATACTGACGGTCATATTGATAATCTTGCCCGGTTTGTATCTCCAAGTACAGTTTTATGTGCCTTTGAAGAGGATGAATCCTCTGAAAATTATTATGCACTTAAAGAGAACTACGATGTACTCTTAAGGTCGCTTGATCAGGATGGAAACAAGTTGAATATTATAAAAATGCCAATGCCCGGAGTAGTAACCGATGGATTTGAGAATTATCCGGCAAGTTACATGAATTTTTATATAGGGAATTCTGTTGTGATTGTCCCGGTTTATGATGATCCAAATGATTGGAAAGCACTAAGCATTCTTCGTGAATTTTTTGAAGGTCGTGAGGTTATTGGTATTGATGCAAGGGCTATGGTTGAAGGTTATGGTACGTTTCACTGTGCATCACAGCAGCAACCATCGATACATCAGTGATAGTGTCAGATTGAAATTTTGATTAAAATGAAGATTGGATTTGTCTATGATGTTATCTATCCATATACGATTGGAGGGATAGAAAAAAGGATTTATGAAACCGGCAGGCGGCTTGCAGCTAGGGGTCATGAAGTTCATGTTTTTGGAATGAAAAGTTGGGACGGCCCTGATATAATAGAGAGGGATGGGCTGATTATTCATGGTGCCGGGAAGAAGCAACCTTTGTATGTAAATGGTCGCAGGTCAATTCTTCAGACTTTAAGATTTACTGTTCAAATAGTCCCTGTTTTGTTAAGATTTGAATGCGATATTTTGGATATTGAGAGTTTTCCATATTTTCCTGGATTGTTTTCTCCACTTTATAGAAATGCACGAAAAAAAGTCTTTACTTGGCAGGAGTTTTGGGGGACATACTGGTGTTCGTACCTTTCCTATGCAGGAATTTTTGGAATTGCAGTTGAAAAACTACTGCTATCTATCAGCAATCCGCTGATCGCCGGTTCAAGGCATACCAAATCTGCTCTTGTAAATGCAGGATATAGTAAAGAAATAACGGTTATTCCAAGCGGGCTTGATTACCGGACAATTTCAGAGATAACACCATCAACTGAAGAATATGATATTATATTCGCCGGGAGGTTTATTCCTGAAAAGCATCCTGAGCTTGTAGTTTTGGCAGTTTCTCATCTTATTAAAGAAAAGCCGGATATAAATTGTCTCCTTGTTGGTGATGGCCCTGAATATGAATCAGTTCTTGCACTAATTAGGTCATTAAATCTTGAATCGAATGTAAAAGCCCCCGGTTTTTTACAAAAGCCAGAAGATCTTTATTCTTTCTTAAAAGCATCAAAGATATTTGTGCTCCCAAGTGAGCGTGAAGGGTTTGGTATTGTTGCCGTTGAAGCTATAGCCTGTGGATGTATGTTTATTACACTTAATCATCCACGAAATGCAGCAGTTGATCATGTTATCAAAAACTCTGGTATGACAAGTTCTTCTGATCCAAAAGATCTTTCAGATTGTATCCTGAAATGTCTGAATAGTACTCCTGATAAAGATCTGATGAAAGAGTATGCAATGGCACATGACTGGGATACGATAACTGATGCAGTTGAAGAGTATTATAATGGGCTATTGGACGAGGATGATGGGATAAAAGTATAGATCCCTATTGTCTTTGAGTTGTTTCTTTGGAACATTCATCAATAAACCCAATAGGAGTAGATTTATTCATGCTATTTTTTTAAACGCTCTTTAGTATCATCCGGTCTTTTATAATCCGGAGGATTTGATTTGTTAAGATATATCAAATTTTAATTGAATCAATTGTCTGGCTTCATTGGTTGACCAACTTTTCTATAATTCGCTCTTTAGTTCTTCTTTTTCCTGATCTGATAATTTTGATGGTCGTTGACCAGATGTTTGATTAATTCAGCCCTCTTTCTTTCCACTTTCTTGCCAGTTATTGCCTGTTCCAATAGATTTCCATCTTTTCGCAGGTTTCAGGAATCAATAATTCCATATGACGGAGATTAATGAAGAGCAGTTCTTTTTGTTTTTTGATATCAAGGTGTAATCTGTATTTTTTTATTTTTTTACAGTATTTGCCATTAAAGTTGATTAAGTGTTTAATATAAAACGGATTGGTGTAACTTATAATAACAATTAGACTTTGATATAGATTTCAGAAACTATACCAGTAAATTACTTCATAGATAGAAACGATTAATAAACATGGAAGGAATTGAAAAGTTTACTTTATCTGGAAAAGAATTCTCATGGGCAAGTGTTCCGGTTGGAAATGTTAATCTTGTCCTTGCACAGGGAAAGAAGGGAGTTGTCGGGTGTGGTGCTGTTGATGTTATTGCCCTTGAAAAGTTTTCACTTCCGGCTGTAAAGGTAAAACCAACCAAATCTGACTCTATAAGGGATTTAGATGATCTTCTTACAGGAGAAGTTGTAGTGGTTAATTCCTTTGCAAAAGAGATGGGAATAACTTCTAAAATGAGTGGAAAAGAAGCATTACTTGTATTGGAATAATATATCAATAGAGACCTTTTTTGGTTTTCTTTTTGATTTGAAATATAGGGAAACCTTTGTTATTGATATGTTACAGATCTACTTCCCAGAAAAGCTTCAGATAGAACAGTTGGATTCAATATACCTGATATAGAAACATAATGCATTCTCAAGTGTATTGATAAGAATAAGACTCATTATAAGCGATTCAGAATCTACAGTTATAATGAGAATTTAATACTGTCAGACAAAAATTAAGCATTCTCTGAAGATGAGGTTGCTTGTTTCTTGATTTTTTCAGGGAAAAAGGAATTCTTTTGTATAATCAGATAAAAAATTGATACTTATAGAAGTTCTTCTAACAAATCTTAATATGGGATCAATTGAGACGATAGATCTCATTTATGAATGAAACAGCAATAAAAAATCACGAGTTTGGACTGGTAACAGTATTTACTGGGCATTACTCATTGGATTTATCTCACAGTTATTCGTCTCACTGATCGATTTGAAATACCAGAGTTGAAGAGAACATCAACAATACTCATCAAAATAGCCCTATTGAATATCAGTTACAGTTGATTCATGGATTCAGACGGCAAAAAAAGTGCATCAAAAGAATGTCAAATTGATTCGTATCCATACCAAGAACAAATCGTTTAGATAATTTCGACCATTTTCTGAATGATCATAAGGGATTTCTATCTCTTCCGTATTGCTGTTTGAATCATAATTTTGCTACTAAAATTTTGGTATCGGTATTCTAGTTGATTGCGGATTGGTCTCGCTTTAACCAATCGGCAACGATATGGTTAATTAATTCAATAGAACCAAATGTTGTAATGGCATCAAGTGTCTTGCCCATAAGATAATCATTCCTTGTTTGTGGGTGATATCTTCATTAATGGGACGTTTTACCAATAAATCGTTGAAGAAAAGTAAAATGGTAGAGACTGTGAAAAGAATTACCTGTAGATAGTCATTTCTTTAACGATATCATCTTGATTTTCGTAATGTTCCCCCTTTTGGGGATTAACTTATCAATTATTTGTGTTATTTGGAGTTTATTATAACTACCAGATACTAACTCAGAGGTACCTTTTGTCTGATTGGACATGAAATATAGATGTCATCGAAATTTAGGAATTGAACTTATTGAACGACCTTTAAAGATATATTGTTTGATTTTATATGTAATTGAATTAAAAAGGTATGAAGATATTGGGGTTGATGGTAAAACGCTACAATTGTCTTAAATATGGTGATACAACCTTAAAATGAGATTTGATGGGATAAGACTCTTTTTAGGTTTAACATATATTTGATAAGGAATTCAAAACACTTCACTCAAGATCAAGGATGATGGAACTGGAGTTCCCCACACACGTGGGGATGAACCTCCGCAAAAGCCCTCGATGCAACTGACATCCAGGAGTTCCCCACACACGTGGGGATGAACCTTTAAATTGCCCTTTTTGGTCCAGACCGATTTGGAGTTCCCCACACACGTGGGGATGAACCTGAGGCTATGATCATAAACCAGATTCAGGAACTGAGTTCCCCACACACGTGGGGATGAACCTATTGAAGAAACTGATACGAAAGAAAATAAAATGAGTTCCCCACACACGTGGGGATGAACCTCAGACAGCAAAAGAAGAATCGTGGTTCTTGCTGAGTTCCCCACACACGTGGGGATGAACATTGCGATCTCAAGACAGTCAGAACATGCAGGATGAGTTCCCCACACACGTGGGGATGAACCGTTATGCGCCGGATTAGATCAACCATACGACTTGAGTTCCCCACACACGTGGGGATGAACCTTTCCTTTGGGGGGATGCCGCGTTTATCATGGCGAGTTCCCCACACACGTGGGGATGAACCTTTCTCCAGGAGTGAACATCGCATTCGCACTCTGAGTTCCCCACACACGTGGGGATGAACCTTTTGGAAAACCCGGAGGACCCACACCAGATTTGAGTTCCCCACACACGTGGGGATGAACCTGTACTGATGTTGTAAAGGATTTGCCGTGTTGTGAGTTCCCCACACACGT
>CAYSSW010000046.1:0-17281 GCA_964434005.1 uncultured Methanospirillum sp. | reverse complement strand
CTGAAACAAAGATATCATCAAAATCCATGGATAGTATATATAATCGATCTTCTAATATATATAGTTTAACTTTATATGTAATTAATTTTTTAAAAAAAGATCTACGGATGATGGGGGTACTATTGAAAAATTTTAATTATTTGAAAAGAAACAAAAATCTTTGTAAAATTATAAATTAATCTCAATATTAAGTACCTATATGATTTATCATACTTGCAAGATAACCGGCACCAAAACCATTATCAATATTTACTACACTGACTCCGCTTGCACAAGAGTTAAGCATTGAAAGAAGAGCTGACAAACCACCAAAAGATGCACCATAACCAACACTTGTAGGAACAGCAATAACCGGACAATCAGCAAGGCCACCAATAACACTTGCAAGAGCACCTTCCATTCCTGCAATTGCAATGATTACACGTGCATTCATAATATCGTCAGCACTATAAAGGAGTCTGTGAAGTCCGGCCACTCCAACATCATATAACCTTGTAACCTCATTACCAAGAGCCTCACCAGTCAATGCAGCCTCTTCTGCAACAGGAATATCACTTGTACCACCAGTAGCGATTACAATCTTCCCCATCCCGTCAGGTTTTGGGATATCACCAACGATTCCAATACTTCCAACTTCATAATAATGAAGTGGCAGAGTCTTACCAACAATATCTGATGCCTCTTTACTCATCCTTGTAATAAGAATTGTTTTTTGTCCGTTCGAGCGAAGATGGGCAGATATTTTTGCAATCTGATCTGGAGTCTTACCTGCTCCATAAATAACCTCGGCAATACCTTTTCGAATGGCCCGGTGATTATCAGTTTTGGCAAAACCCATATCATCAAATGGAGCTAGTTTAAACTGTAAAAGAGCATCATCTACTGTAATTGTTCCTTTTGATACCTGAAGTAATAGGTCGTGTATTTCGTGTTTGTCCATAATCTATCTTTTTATTATAATAGCATAAATTCAATCTAAAACTCAAGCACAAGTTCAACAGGACAGTGATCTGATCCATATATCTCTGTCCTAATCGAAGATGCCACTACATTATCCAAAAGACTCCTGTCTACAAAAAAGTAATCAAGTCTCCAGCCAACATTTCTCTCTCTGGCTCTGGATTTATAATCCCACCAACTATAGTGACCGTTCCCTTTGGAAAAAAGCCTGAAAGTATCAATAAAATTAGATTCAATTAACCTGGAGATCCATTCGCGTTCAATAGGAAGAAAACCTGAAACAGTCTCGTTTTCTTTTGGACGTGCAAGATCATCTTCTGTATGGGCAGTATTAACATCACCGCAGATGATCATCCGTTCGCCTTCATCCCGCCTCTTAAGTAAAAACTGGAGGAATGCATCATAAAAATGAATTTTATATTCTAACCTTTCAGGTGATCGCCCCCCGTTAGGGAAATACACATTACAGAGAGTAAACAAAGAATATCTTGCAATAATAATCCTGCCTTCATCTCTAAAATCAGGATGAAAGACATTTTCAACAGAAACAGGCTCTATTCGAGAGTATAACCCTGTGCCACTATATCCTTTTCTGGAAGCAGGATTTAGATAAAATAAATAACCTGGGATTCTTGTTATTTCGATTGGTATTTTTTTGCTGTCAACTTTTGTCTCCTGAAGTCCTACAATATCAGGTATATCTGATACTAAAAATTCGGAAAAAGAGAGATGAGATTCTCTCTCAACCTCCTTTGGAAAAATTGCACGAATACCGTTAACATTCCACGAAAGCAGTCTTATCCTCATCAGCTGATACCAAACTGTCTTAAAGCCTTAAGAGTATTATGTGCAGATCTAAAGGTTGGCATATCCACAACTCCACGAGCACCATTTGCATACATTGCCGAAGAAACCTGTTCAAAATTAATTGAACCTCTTCGAATATCTAAGTGTCTTCCATCTATCCCTTTATTATCATAAAGATAGACATAACGTGAGCCTGCATCAGAAAGCATCTGCGGTAGACATCCATTTACATTAGCATTACCAATATCAAGAGCAAGAGGCACATTACTGATTAATGTTAAATCTTCAGGTTTTCGTATAAGGTAGTTAGGACTTCTACCCATATTCCTGAGAAGAAAACTGACACCATATTCATCTGATGCTCTGTTAAGATCTAAAATAGACTTTGCAAGTTGTTTCTTGGCTAAAATAAGATCATATCCTGATGAAACATAACCTGAATCAATAATAACATCTGCAAAAACTTCTGAAGCAAAACACAGTTTTTCAGTGACCACTGCTACACTTGCCTGCCTTATAGGTTCAAGAATACTTGCAAGATTAATCTCTGGTTGTGTAAGTCTTATTGAATATTTGTATGGAAAAGATTCAAGTTCAGAAATTGATGGAATTCGATGCTTTCCAGCATCAACTATCTCAACTCCATGAGTTAGTTTTCCTATACTTTCAAGTGCAACATCCAAAGATGAATTCGTTAAACAGTTAGTCGATATCCAGAGCATATATGCCTCATATTTTTTAGGACCTCTTCCCCAGACAGGCCCTGCTGTATTTATAATCTGTTTAGGTAATACTATTTTGTTTCGAAATGTATGGATGCTATATAGCAAAGCATTTATTATATATTTTTTAACATAATTAACATGGTTGCGACAAAGGACTCTACAATTCTTGAGATTATTCAGGAAAATCCGGATGCAGGTTCAATATTTGCACAATTTGGAATGGGCTGTGTAGGCTGTGCAATAGCACGTGGCGAAACGGTTGAGCAGGCAGCTGAAGCTCATGGAATTCCACTTAAAGACCTTCTTTCCGCTCTTGGAATTAAGGAATAAACTTTTTTAAAAAAATTAGAGATATCCAAAGGATTTCAGAGTGACATCTGGATTAATCTCACCAACATGGTAGACCTTTCCTTCTGATAACTCATTGATTGTAACTTCTGCCGGAGAGAAGAGTGAAGTATCTATCTGATAGAAATCATAGTTTGCTTCTTTAAATATTTCATTGAACGGTTTTCCATAACCCTTTGATTTACAGCTTGGAATCTTGTCAAGATAATCTACAATTTCAGGTGCTTTCATTGTAAGGTTAATCTGGCCATGATAAATAGTAGCATCATTGGTTGTTCCCATAGCCTTTGAAGGTTTTGCAACCGGGGGGATAGGAGCGCAGCCAATTGCTGCAGTAATTTTTCTTGTGTCAAAACCAAGTTCGTTAAGTTTATAGATTGCAGTCTCAACACATCGTCCTGAAACCTGAATCGAACCAACGATTGACGCAGTTGGAGCAACAACAGCACAGAGATTTTCAACGTCAATACCACAATCTTTTGCAATCTTTTCCATTACATCGCCGCTTGGAAGATGATCAGTTTCAAGAGCAATTACTGCGTCATCACTTTCGTCTTCATACCCTATGACTTCATAGGTGTGTTTAGGTTTTAGTGAAAGTGCTCTTGCAGGACCTGATCCCATTGCTGAAAAGTTTCCAAGTTTTACAGTCCATCCAGCTTTTTGTGATCCAAGACATGAAATTGCCGGGAAGTCAGTTGAGACTTCGATAAATGGCATTGGAATATCCTTAACCTGTCCCATACGGAAGTTAACTTCTCCAAGTCCACCCATACAGATTTCGGTAAATGCACGTCCTGCTGCATATCCACCAGTGACTGCTACACCACAATCCACAATTTTTGAACCATTGTCCAGTTCATGGTATGCAACATTAAAGTCTTCAGAATAGTTCGCAAGATTATCAAAAATTTCTAATGCAAGTTCATTTACACTGATCACGTCTCGGTACCCCCAAGTGTTACAATAATTTCTAAATGCTATGTAATTGAATGCTTCGTTTTTACCGATTATATATATTGAGAATTATTTAAGTGTTGAAATTACTTCGTCCGGCTCGTATCTCAGGTTTAGAAGTCTTGTTCGTCCTCTGCCATCTTTGAATGTCAGATTTATTAGCCTTAATGAATCAAGTTTTTGAATTATGGTGTAATAGTTGGTATATCCAATCTTGGTTTTTTTCTTAACAATTGTAAAAATATCTCCTGTTGTAAGTTGAATATCTTTTTTTGATTGTTCCGCGATTATTTTAAGAGTGTTTTTTTCATTGCTGTTCAATGATTGGGTACAATATTTTAGATGAACAATTTTAGACAGATGATATGCCTCTGTTATATGATTTTCAGAAATTGATCGTTCTGCTGCGTTTTCAGCTGAAAGACCTGCTCTCTTTAACATATCAATGCCAATTCGCATATCACCTGCTGAGAATGTGTGTTCAACAATAATCTCTAATTTATCATCTGATAAAACGCCTGGGTAAAATCCCTGCATGACACGCTCTTTTAATATATAGAAAATTTCTGATCTGCTATATGGAGAAAAGTAAATGTCAGTCGGGTTAAACACAGATGTCACTCTTATATCAAGAGCTTTATGAATATCAATCGCCATATCAGAAAAAATTACGAATGCTCCAATCCTTGTTCCCGGATAACTCTCATGAGATCTGAGCAATAGATAGAGAATAGTGTTCAATTCGTTTTCATATAAGAGGTAGTTTGCATCATCAAATGCTACCATCAGCACCCGATCCATCTCAATAAGACCCTGTGCTATTGAATCCATCACCCGTTTATAGGAATTTCCTGAATGTGATGGGAGATGACCGTACATACCCTTGTAAATTTGGGATAGTATCAGGAATTTTGTATTATCGATCTGGCAATTAACATGAACCGAAATCATCATTGAGTTCATTTCATCAATTTCAGAAAAGACTTTTTTGATAGAAGTTGTCTTACCAGTTCCTGGTGACCCTTTAATTATTGCATTTAGAGGCCTGCTCCCCCTGAGTCCTGGCCTTAACTGAAAAGCCATCTCCCTCATCTGGTTTTCACGGTAGTTAAACTGATCAGGGATATAATCAATCTCAAAAACATCAGGATCTCTAAACAGGGTTTCATCCCACATCAAAAGGGGTTTTGATACCATAATATTCGAAGTGTATAATGTATTAACCCTTTTTGATAATATAATGCTCTGATATTAAAATCTGAAAAAAAAGATATCTATCGATAAGAAGAAAGGTTTACGAGAAGAACAGAGGGATCAGGTCAATGCCTTTAATACATCCGTACATACCAATTTCAGCCTCTTTTTCAGAGTATTTTTCAGTTGTATCCTTATCTTTGCCATATATTACGAATGGAACCGGATTTCCTGTATGAGTTTTCAGATTTATTGGAGTTGGATGATCAGGCAGTAGAAGAATCTTTCCTGTATACTCTTTCCTTATCATTCCAAGCACTTTATCGATATTTTCAACAGCTCTAATCTTTTCAACAATACTTCCCATATGCCCTGCCTCATCAGCGGCCTCAATATGGAGATATACAAAATCAAGTCTTTTTAAAGCCTCAATTGCATATCGTCCCTTTGCCATATAATCAGTATCGATAAATCCGGTAGCTCCTGGAACCCTGATAATCTCCATATCAGCATAGGTAGCAATTCCATTCAGGAGGTCAACAGCAGAGATCATTCCTGCCTTTTTACCCCATAGTTTCTCAAATGATTCAATAGTCGGGCGACTACCACCACTCCAAAGCCAGACCTCTGTGCATGGAAGTTTTTTAGCCGCAACCCTTGCAAAATTAACTGGATGATCTTTGAATACTTCACGGCTGATATTAGATACCATAAGCAGATGTTTTGCATCAGTTCCTTTTGGTAAATATGGGGCAATTTCCTGTCCGACAATATCATGAGGAGCAGTACTTTCTGATCCACCTGCATTCTTTAAAACTGCAAGATTTCTGTAACTAACCCCTGGATATAATACAATATCAACAATTCCCCTCTTAATAAGTTCTGCATTTAGGGACGAGAGAAGTTTTGCACCTTCCTCACTTGTGATATGTCCGGCATTGAAATCATCAATTATCCCATTATTGATAGTAACAAGATTACAACGGTATGCATAATCTCCGGGTTCAAGGTTCACACCCATACTTGCAGCTTCAAGTGGGCCTCTACCTGTATAGCATTTTTCAGGATCATATCCAAGAACAGAGAGATTTGCAACATCACTTCCTGGGTGAAGCCCGTCTGCTACTGTTTTTACAAGACCCATTGCCCCATCTCTTGCAAGAGCGTCCATATTTGGAGTATTTGCGGCCTCAATTATTGTTTTACCATCAAGTTCATCAATTGGTTCATCAGCCATCCCGTCGCCAAGAATTATTAGATATTTCATATTATTACCTATGATTATCTATGTTTAGAATTATTGAGACATAAGCCCTGCCTTAACAGCCCTTCTTACACTCTCATAACTGCTGGTTTCAGGCTTCCAACCAAGAGCCATAAGTTTATCAACGCTTAATAGCATCTTTGGAATATCTCCTGTCCACCCCCGGTCCCCACCGGTATATTGGAATTTTGTGTCTAAAAGGCCCATCTCTTCACAAACAATTTCAGCAATTTTTGTAACCGTAATATAATCTCTTGATCCTATATTGAAGGTGTTAACTGTCTCATTAGAATTTTCCATGGCAAATGAGATAGCCCTGATACATTCACTTACATCAAGGTATGATTTACTCTGTTTTCCATCGCCAAGAATTTCAAGTGCATTCCTATTATCCCTTAGTTTTTTTATGAAATCAGTGATAACTCCGTGCCCGCTCCTCTGGCCTATAATATTAGCAAATCGAAAAACCCATGCATGAAATCCGAAACTGTGACTATATGCAGAGATAAGTGCCTCACTTGCCAGTTTGGATGCGCCATATACAGAGACCGGCTCCATTGGAGTATATGATTCAGGTGTTGGAATTACTTTTGCCTCTCCATATACAGTAGAGGTTGATGTAAACATAATCTCTTTTACACCATGCTTTTTCATCATTTCAAGCACCTGATGAGTTGTAAGAACAGTGTTTCTAACCTGTCCTGCAGGATCTATTGCACTCTGTCTGACATCAGGGTCTGCTGCAAAATGATATACACGGTCATATCCGGTGCATGAATCCTGCCAGTTATCAGCCAAAAGATCGGCCTTTAAAAAGTTTATTTTTTTATTATCGATATACTTCTCAATATTTTTCATCTTACCGGCAATAAGTGAGTCAATTACAAGGACTTCATCACCATCTGACACAAGTTTATCTACCATGTGTGAGCCTATAAAGCCTGCTCCACCGGTTACAATACACTTCATCCATAATTATTTTCTTTCAAACTACCTAAATTGTAACAAACATGTATATCGGAATTGATCACGGCACAACAGCAATGCGTTTTGCCGGGGATACTTCTACATTTAAAATTCCACGAAAAGAAGCCGTAAATTTTAAAATAAGTGATCTTTCAAGATTATGTCCTATTGATGAAATTGAAGGAATTGCAATTACCTATTCAATGGGCGACAACTTTTCTGAGATAATGCCTATAGAGTGTCTTAAAAATCGCGGACTTGTCAGTGAGGAAGGAGCAGGTTCAAAAACCGGTGGGGGGACACATGTATTTGATGAGGTCTTAAACTCTGGTATTCCTGCTATTGCAATTCCAGGACTTCATAGAGGGTCACCCACAGATCCCCGCTTTAAAGTTTATTCTCATCAGGCAAGCCCGGAAAAAATTGGAATTGCATATTCTGCGTCTGAAAAATTAGGGCAAACTTGTATCATTTCAGATATAAGTTCAAATACGGTCTCACTTCTTGTAAAGGATGATAAAATCATTGGTGGTTTTGATGCATGTTGCTTTGCTCCAGGGAAGATTCACGGCGCACTTGATCTTGATGCGATAAGACTTGTAGATGCTAATGAGAAAACAGCAACAGAAGCGTTTCTTAATGCAGGAGTTTCCACCAATCTGCCCCCCGATGTTCAGCTTCCTGCAATAGCCATGTTTGCAGCAATGGAATGCGCTTCCCTTCTCCTACTTGCAAACGATGCTCCAATTGCTCTTGCCGGAAGTCTTGCAAATAATACTGGGGAGGAAATAAGCAGACTATTAAATCGCCCTGTTCTTGTAATGGATGAATGGGCTGCCAGTAAAGGGCTTCAAAAAATTGCATTCGCAGTATTTTCTAAAAAGGTAAATTCAATTCTTGGGATAAAAGTTTTGATCTAATTTTATATGATCAATCATGTAAGATATAATGGGATTATCCTTGAGAGAGTTACGCATTCATGGCAGAGGGGGTCAGGGCTCGGTTACTGCCGCAGAACTGATTGCCGTTGCTGCCTTCAAAAGTGGCGTCTACTCCCAGGCGTTTCCAGCGTTTGGTGTTGAGAGACGTGGTGCTCCGGTTCAGGCTTTTGTTCGCTTCTCAAACGAAAAGATTCGTCTGCGAAGTCAGATCTATAAACCAGATTATATAATTGTTCAGGACAGCACCCTTATCAAAGACGTTAATGTCTTTGCCGGAATGGGCGAGGGCGGTATTGCTTTGATTAATACATCCGGGGAGATAAAGGGAGATATTCCTGCCGGT
Organism: uncultured Methanospirillum sp.; assembly: GCA_964434005.1. Lineage (GTDB taxonomy): Archaea > Halobacteriota > Methanomicrobia > Methanomicrobiales > Methanospirillaceae > Methanospirillum. The sequence continues at coordinate 8,776 of CAYSSW010000046.1, read as the reverse complement.
GTCCGTGTCATACCGATTGATGCCACAAAGATGGCAATTGAAATCCTTGGTGTTCCAATCACGAATACTACTCTGATGGGAGCATTTGCAGCAGCAAGTGGTGAAATAACACTTGATGCACTTATATCAGCAGTCAATGAGCGTTTCTCAGGAGTGCTTGCTGAAAAGAATGTGAAAACTTCAAAGGCTGCATTTGATCTTATAAAGGGAGGTTTTTCATGAGTCTTCATATTGGATGTGCTGCAGGGCCTGGGCAGTCAAGAGAGAATAAGACTGGTTCATGGAGAATATTTAGGCCGATCTTTGATCATGATAAATGTACCTCATGTGGTATGTGTCAACTTATCTGTCCGGAAGGCTGCGTTGTTGAAAGTGATGGGAAATATACTCCTGAATTTGATTTTTGTAAAGGTTGCGGTCTATGTGCAGAAGAATGTCCTGCAAAGGCGATTGCAATGGTAACGGAGGCTAAATAATGAAGAAAATTCTTGAAGGTTCTCATGCAGTTTCTGAAGCTGTTAAACTTTGCAGGCCTGAAGTTATATCTGCATATCCTATTACTCCACAGACTCATATTGTTGAGCGCCTTGCAGAGATGGCAGCAGATGGAGAGATTGATAGTGAATATATCTGTGTAGATAGTGAATTTTCAGCACTTTCAGCATGTATTGGTGCTTGTGCAGCAGGTTCTCGAGTATATTCAGCAACTTCATCACAAGGTCTTTTGTTAATGGCTGAAGTCTGCTTTAATGTCGCCGGAATGAGACTTCCAATAGTGATGTCGATTGCAAACCGGGCAATTGGAGCTCCACTTTCCATCTGGAATGATCAGCAGGATTCATTTATCCTTCGTGATGCAGGCTGGCTTCATTTCCATGCAGAAGATGCACAGGAGACTCTTGACCTTCATATAATAGCATACAAGGTTTGTGAGGATCATAAGGTTTCACTGCCGGCATTTGTCTGTTTTGATGGGTTTATTTTATCACATACTTATGAGCCGGTTGATATGCCTACAGATAAGGAGATTGATTCATACCTTCCGGCTTTTGTTCCAATTAATAAACTTGATGCAAAAGATCCATTGTCTATGGGTATGTATGCAACACCTGAGTATTATCTTGAATTCAGGCATGAGACAGATGAAGCTATGCATTGTGCATTTGATGTTATTAGGAAAGCCGGCGCAGAATATGGTAAGCTTACCGGGCGTGATTATAGTAAATTTGTTGAGGAGTATAAACTTGAGGATGCTGAGTATGCAATTGTTGCTTTAGGATCTGTATGTGGAACTATCAAGGATGCTGTCGATGAGATGAGAAATGAGGGCAAAAAGGTAGGGCTTTTAAAGATCAGATTATATCGTCCGTTCCCTGCTGCAGATGTTAAGGCTGCTCTCTCTCATGTAAAAAAGGTTGGTGTACTTGAGAAAAACATCTCTCTTGGTTCAAATATGAAAGGAACTGTGGGTGTTGAAGTGAAGGATGCTGTTGATAACTCAGGTATTCCAGTGTTTTGTTATGTTGCTGGTCTTGGTGGTCGGGATATTACAATTACCGATATTAAGAATATCTTTGGAGAAATAGAAGCTGGTCGGGGTAATTGCTTCTATGGACTTAACAAGGAGTTGATCTGAATGGATAAGAGTTGTGAACTTTTTGATGCCGGCCATCGTGCCTGTGGTGGTTGTGGACCTGCTCTTGCTGCAAGGATGATACTTAAAGGTTCAGGACCTGATACTATTGTTTGTGCATCTACAGGATGTATGGAGGTTTTTTCAACACCATATCCACAGACTTCCTGGAAGGTTCCATGGATTCATTCATTATTTGAGAATGCATCAGCGGTTGGGTCTGGTGTTGCTGCGGCATTAAAGCATCAGGGTAGATCTGAACATGTTATCTGTATAGGTGGAGATGGTGCTACGTTAGATATAGGCACTCAGTGTATCAGTGGTGCATTTGAACGTGGTCATGATATCACTTACATCTGTTATGATAATGAAGCATACATGAACACCGGTATTCAGCGTTCTGGTGCAACACCATATGATGCAAGTACTACAACCTCACCTCCTGGTAAGAACTCAAATGGAAACTGTCTTCCAAAGAAGGATTATCCACAGATACTTGCTGCCCATGGTGCTCCATATGTTGCAACATGTTCACTTGCATATCCAAATGATATCATTAAAAAAGTGGACAGGGCTGTAAATACCAAGGGCCCATGTTATATTCAGATTCATACTCCATGTTGTACTGGCTGGGGTTTTGATGGTTCAAAGACTATTGCTATTGCAAAGAAGGCAATATCTTCAGGTCTCTGGGTCAACTATGAACTTGTTAATGGAAGCATTGAGAAGGTAAAGAAGGTAAAGAGAGAACCAGTCGATGAATATTTAAAGGCTCAAAAGAGATTTGCTCATCTTTTTAAACCAGCAAGAAATGAAGTTGAAATTGCAAAGATTCAGGCAATTGCTGATAATAATGCTACCAAATATGGCATTGATCTTTAATTCTTTTATTTTTACAGAATTTCCTAAGTTCTGATATTACATTTATTGCAAATAATTCATCAAAGTGGGCGCTTATTGAGTAATATTTTTTTACAATTATGATACTTCTTTTGATAGGTTTTCAATTTATAATCAGGTTTTGGTAGTTTTAATTATCTTATATGATTGCAACTATCTATTAAACAAAAGTGACTGATAAAAAATACAAAGGACATACAGTTATTTAGGTAATTATAAAATATCCAATGATTAAATTAAGCAATAATATAAAAAAGTATGGGCCCAGCCGGATTCGGACCGGCGATCTCCGCCGTGTAAAGGCGGTGTCATAACCACCTAGACCATAGGCCCTGTGCCTTACAACGTATACCTTTAAAAATATAAATCTATCTATTTTGTATCCATTGATCAGTTATAACCATGCTCGGCATGAAGTTTGAAAAGCCCTGAAGCAGTATACACTTCCCGGTTATCTACAACCTCAGTTGGTGAATTAATCTTCACAGTAAAGCCAGTGGATACTATGCCTCTCCCAAAGCCTGCAAAAGATTGAGCCTGATTTGAAGAGTCTTGCTGTGCCGGCGCAGATTCTTCTATTACAACCGGCGTAGTATTTGGGGTAATGACTAGAGTAGTATTCACAGTTAGATTAACTGCAGGAACAATTGTTGGAATCGGATTTATTGTTGAAACAGGATTTGGAGTAATAGTTAGAACAACGATGGGAACAATAGTTTTTTCCGGTTTTACCGTAGCATTCCATGAATCAAAATTACCATCCGAAAAAACCACACCACTATCTGTAACTATCATATTAAGTTCACCAGCCACAATCGGAACTCCTAATACTACCAAAAGTATTAAAAATAGATTAAGTTTGAATACCATTACCCCACCAGATCTTGTCTCTCAATTTCGGCTTTCCATATAAGTTGAGATCTCACTACCGTAAATGAGCCATGAACGTCCAAGTTTTCGCGCTTTAATCTTAAAATTTTTCATATGTTTTCGAAGTGTCGAGCCAGAAATACCAAGAATTGCAGCAGTTTCTGTAACTGTATACTCTTTATCAGGAATAATCCCACGGGCACCACCATATTCTATTGCATCAATTACTGGAAGGATAGGTTCCTTCTTTGCAGGTGTATTGATAAAATCAGTAAGATTCGTAAGGTCAGTGTCAATAACAGATGCTGAATTAGAAACTACCGTTCGTGGAACAACCATAGTCCCAGAGTTTTCAATCCGGGCGACACGCATCAATAGGTCTTTAATCTCTAAATCATGCTTATTAACAATATTTACGAGAGAATCACTTCCAGATACATCAGGAATAGCAGAAAGTTTCGCATGACTCATAAAGTCATATCCATTCTTTAGGGATTCACAATACAACTTGAGAATATCACCAAATATTGTAGATAGTGTCAAATTACGACTCTCTGCAATCTCCACCATCTCATCAATCAAACTTTCTTCAAGAGTTATCGTCAGTTCCTTTCTCACAATTATTCCGCCTTGTATTCCGTTTTAACTTGACCTGCAATCCATTTATCTTTTTTTACATGAATTATCGAAGGATAAAGATATTACTCAAAACATACATTGTACATAGAAGAACAAGAGTATATATTTATGTCAAAGAAAGATAATTTACCAAAAGCAATTCTCTTTGATCTTGACAATACTCTCGTAACATTCATAGAAGCAAGAATTGCTGCTTGTAAAACTACAATTTTTGAAATAAAAAATGGAAATCCAAAAGATCTTTTCAATTATTTCTTAAGACCTGAAAAAGGTTTTGAGAACATGAAAAATATTACTGATTATCTTTCAACTCTTGGAATAACTGACCGGGAAATAATAGCACGTGCAATATTTACCTATAATTCGACATTTATTGAAAATGTCCAATTATATCCTAAAGTAATCGAAGTGCTTTCATATATACAGGAACTTGGAATTAAAATGGCCATAGTTACCGATGCATCAAGATCAGATGCTCAAAAAAGGTTATTAAAAACAGGTCTTAACAGATTTTTCCCAGTGCTTGTAACACCCGAAACATCTGGACGAAGAAAGCCGGCTCACAATTCATTTCTCCTTGCAATGCAGAACCTTGGAACTAACACAGATAATACATGGATAGTCGGGGACTCAATAAGGCGTGAAATATATCCTGGCAATGAGATGAAGATGACTACAATCTATGCAACATATGGTGACTGGCTCTCAAAAAAAGAAGCCGGTGAATTTCTAATAAAAGTCGATATACCAATAATTCCAGATGCAAAACCGGTATATTCGATCAACTCGTTTGAAGATCTTTTGAAAATAATAAGATAATTAGTTCAGTATTTGGTCATTGTCTAAAAGAATACGATAACCATCATCAGGAATAATCATCTCAATGCAGACACCAGATTCTGTTCCAGTGGAAGATCCTCTTTCTCTTATAGAAATGTTGGTTAAATCAAGAATTTCTTTGACTAAATATAACCCAATACCATGCTGTCCTAATTTAGACTGAAGAAAGAGACGGTCTTTTTTATCTTCTAAAATACCAGGTCCATTATCTTTGTAACGGAGAATTAGTCCTTCGATTGTTAATTCATATGAAATAGATACAGAAAAATCCGGAGGACAATACGTTACACTATTTAGAATAAGTTCTGAAATAACATTTTCAAAAAGCCGGTCTGCATAAATATAAAGACCATCAACCTTTATTTCACTATTAAATTTACTCTTGTATTCACATTTTGAAAAGGTTTTCTGGACAAATGATTTAACATTTATCCACATAGGAGGTTCTAATCCAATATCCTGGTATCTTCGTGTTACATCCATTATTCGCTGAATTCTATTTCCGATCTGTTTTTCTTTATCAAGTAGAATAGATGCTTCATCATCATGTACAATCTCCTTTAAAATATCCAGATATCCAAGGAAACCCATGATAAGATTTAATATGTCATGGCGTGTCAGAGAATTTAAACCATTTAGTGTAACAGTAGCCTTTTTTGTAGCAAGTGATTGTCTATATAGGTCATCGATATCATGGATAGTTACAAGGATTTCTGATAAATTTCCAGAAGAATCAGTCACTTTTGTAAATTCTGAATCAACCCACCTACATAGTTTATGAGCGCCCAATATTCGGTTTCTACATCTTATGGGAGTATCACTCTCGATTAATTTGTTAATCTGTTCTTTTACATATTCTAAATCATGCTTATGGATATATGTCAGATACGAATTACCAACTATCTGATTATTCGAAACACCAAAGTAATCTTTTGAAAAAGATGAAGCTGAATTAAAAAACAATTTTGGTGAGAGTTTAAGAGAAATATTAGGAAGATCGATGTGATGATTATCACATGAGATAAGGTTTCCACTAAGTTTAGTTGGTAAATTATTGTCAAAAACTGCAATAAAAACATCATTCATAATTCTACTAATATTTATGGGGATCAGATTTTTCCCCTCTTTATCATGTAAGAATCCAAAAAAAGAGCATCCAATCTCAAATTCATCAGATTCTTTTAATAATGAAGATAAAGGCTCAAGTGCAAACTTTGGGAGAATATCTGAAATCTTTCCTGATGTGACTATTTTATGTTTTGATATCCATTGTGATGGAAGAGTTGTAATATCACAAAAGCCGATAATGCCCATATTGTATCGAATAAGTATTAACTTTGTGCCATTAGGAATATGCCAGATTTCAGGATTTATGAGAATCCCAATATTATCTTCTGTTTCCATATCTCCCACACTTGTCTATTAAAGATCTTATAATTTCAATATATATTTCAAAGGTATTTGTCTTTCTCATTATATTTCTATCATAATCATCTTATAAATGGTATATTATATCTATATATTAATAAAACTCCTGGCTGGCATAATAGAATTTTTCCTTATCTGACCATGAAACCCCGATTCCAATTTTATCCACATCTGGTTCAAGAATATTTTTTCTATGTCCTGAACTTTTCATCCATCCGGTCATGAAACCTTTTGCAATCTCATGAGGGTTTATAGGATCTATATATCCAAGTGCTGCAACAGTACCTGTGCCCATATATGCAAGGTTTTCTGCAATTCCGATTCTATAACCATCCTCCCCGACCTTTTTATATGTTGGGTATCCAACAGACTCTGCCCTACCTCCGGCATTCTGTCCATCTGGATCTACATGAGCAAAGAAGTCTTCGTCTACCATTCTTTTAGTATAATTTAGAGCAATTTCATCAAGATCCTTATCTCTTGTCAAAGATTTTAAACCTGAATTCTTCTCACGCTCATCATTTGTCAATAAATAAATCTCATCTGCAATTTTTGCACAAAGATCTTCAGGTTTTGGAATAGATTTTTTATTAAGAGTTATCTGTTCTATATATTTTGCCGTATTGCCGAAATCATTGATATCCCTGCCATTAGTCGTCAGTTTAACATATAACTGATATGGACCCGGTCCAGAAGTATTTACAAGATCTATAGGAACGGTTTCGGTCATATTAAGAGTTATTTCCCTTTCTGGAGACAATGGATCTCCTGTTGCAACCCCTATAAAGGTGACATTGTTATCATCATCAATTGGCATTAAAAAACATCTTGTGCTTAAAAGGCCGGATGTAACAGTTCCATTATTCTTAACATCAATAAGGACTGTGAACGGAAATCCTGGAGAAACCTGTGTTTGCGAAGATATTTCTACAATTTCAGGATCAGATCCAGTTTCTGCGCTACAAGGGGTAATAAATCCAGTAATCAAAATTATTACAATTGATAAAAAAAAGTAAAATCTCTTCAAAATTCTCATCTGTATAAATAATTGTAAAGATTAGAAAGAAAAGTTTGTGGATTTTTTTGATTTTTATTCAGGATCTACATCTGAAAAATCAATATCACCAAAATCTTCACTGTCATCATTAACAAGATCATCTTCTGACATATTTAGATCAAGCGAACCGTCAAAATCAGGAAGTTCTCCATCATCTGAATCGGGTAATGGAAGATCATCGCCATCTTCTATTGATTCTGCCAGAGGTTCATCAACAGTGTCATCTTTCTCTGAAATATCCATGTCATCATCAAAAGAAAGATCTGACATTTCCATATCAGGCTCTAATGGCCCTTCAAAATCAGGAAGCGCAGAATCATCAATGCTATCATTATCACTTTCAATAGTTGATTCAGATTCTTCATCAATTAAATTCGATGAACCATCATTATCAAAAGGTTCATCTCCAAAATCTGAATCCATATCATCATCAAGATTTGGGAGGTCTGGAAGAGATTCTACTTCTTCATTATCATCAGATACTCCAATACTCGAAGAATCCATGTCATCAAGACCTGGGAGGTCAATCTCTCCGTTATTGACATTTCCATCAGGATCTTCAAAATCAAAGTTATCTGGGAGTCCGGGAAGTTCCTCTACAGACTCTGATAAGGTATCCGTATTGTTTGAAAGAGTAGCAGCACCAGCAGCAGCCCCAATAGTTCCTAACCCGGCAGCAGTTCCTGTTTTTGCAGCAGACCTGCCATTACCTGATGTTTTCACAACTGTTCTTGATGGTTTTAGAGGTTCTGGAACAGGCAGACCATCTTCCTGTCTTCTTTCTGCAACATATTTTTGAATTCTTTCGCGCAATGGAAGATGAGCTCGTGAAGATGGTCTCGGAGTATTTGTGACCTTCTGCGAAGACTGTTCTTTTGTCTTTGCTTTAGCCCTCTCTTCCATCTTTGAGTTTATAAATGGGCCGATAATTTTTACGTATAAAAATGCTACAAGAGTTATCCAGATTGCAAAATATAATGCTGCAATTATTGATTGTAATTCAAATTTAAAACCTGAAAGGACAAATGAGATAATACTTAAAATTACCAGGGAAACAACAAAAATAACTGCAATGAGGGTACTCTTTTCCAATTTCATAATATTCTCTCTGATAATATCAGCAGACATGATATTTTGTCTGTATGATTATAAGGTCACCGATTAGTTGTATGAGAATTTAAACATAGAGAGATTTATGTGCTGTGTTTTGTATTAGTAGAACAAATATTGATATCTTTTGCAGTTTTTCTTAATCAGCGAATACATTTTTATTCTTTAGAAACAGGTATAGATTAGATAATAATGTCAGATCTCTCGAAAACTAAAAAACGGCTGTTTAGGTTGACACGCATAATTGCTACACTTGGTCCTGCTTCATTTCAGGATAGTGTATGTGAAGAGATGATTGA
>CAYSSW010000045.1:0-18315 GCA_964434005.1 uncultured Methanospirillum sp. | reverse complement strand
GCCTGTACTGAAGTGTGCGAACCTTCGGGAAAACATCCCCGCTGCTATTGTTTAATGTCGATCTATTCTATTGTTGTTATTCATCAGAGTTATATCTGTTCAATTCTTTATGGTATAAATACCTATTCTATGTTGATATCAGATTCTATGGAGAATAAACTTATACTTGATAATTTAATGGCCTAAAATATTTCCATTAATTGCAATATTAAAAATTCTGTTCAACTTCACAAGATACTTTCTTAATATCGGTTATTGATATTTTTTAAAGTTTTAACAAAAGGGTTAATTAATAAAATTTCAGTACAAAGTACTATAGATTACTTCAGTAAATAGATCCATGCGATAACTTAAGGAATGAATATAGTGAATAACAATAAATTATTCTATCTTACCCTAATTTTCCTGTTTTTTTTCACAAACATTACAAGTGGAGATGTAGTAGATGATAATACTCAAGTACCTGTCACTCTCCAGTTGAAATGGATAAATCAATTCCAGTTTGCTGGATACTATATGGCCCTGGAAAAGGGTTATTACAAAGATGCAGGACTTAATGTAACAATACTTAATGCCCAAAAAGATGAAAATTCAATTGAACAGGTCCTAAATGGAGTTGCAGATATTGGTATCAGTTCATCAGATATTGTATTAAAACGGGCAGAAGGCAATCCTCTTGTGGTTCTTGGAGTCATTTTTCAGCATTCTCCATATGTGTTTTTAAGTCTTGAGAACTCTGGGATATCCTCAATCCATGATTTAGCTGGAAAAACAATTATGATGGATTCTGAGGCAAATGAATTAAAAGGATATCTACTCTATGAAGGTGTATCTTTAGATTCTGTAAAAATAAAATATAACGCAGATTTTAATTTAACTGAATTGATTACTGGAGTTGTTGATGTAAATTCTGGATATTCAACAACTGATTCCTTTATTCTCCAGGAAAATGGACTAAAATACCAAATGTTCACTCCACGCGCATCCGGAATTGATTTTTATGGTGACAATCTTTTTACTACAGAGAAATATCTGAAGAAAAATCCTGAAACAATAAAGAAATTTCTTCATGCATCATACAAGGGATGGGAATATGCCCTTGATAATCAAGATGAGACTATTGATCTGTTGATAACTAAATACAATTCGACGCGAAGTCGTGAATTTCTTCAGTTTGAGGCAAATCAAACTAAAACAATGATACTACCTGATGTTGTACAGATCGGATATATGAATCCCCTTCGATGGGAAAAGATTATCCAGGTTTACAATGATCTTGGATTGCTTGCAAAGCCTGTTAATGTAGATTCTTTATTATATAATCCAAAGGAAACAAAAATACCATTAGAATATATCCTCTCTCTAATACTGTTAATCATATTGGCAGCAATATCTACAATTGCATATTTACATTATAGAAATATCTCTCAAAAACTAAAGAAAGAAGTTGAAGAGCGAAAAATTGCAGAATGTGGAAAGAAAGAATCTGATAATGAGATAAATATGGTTTTAAATTGTATTCGCGAAATCATCTTTCGAATGAATAATGAGGGTAAATATATACGTATTGCACCAACCAATCTGTTACTCCTTGGTAAGCCACCAGAAGAATTACTTGGGAAAACACTCTTTGAAACTCTTCCTGAAAAAGATGCAAAATACTTTATGGAACAGATTAATACTGCTCTTAAAACTCAAAATAGAATCTGTTTAGAACATAAATTTGAAATTGGTGGAAAAATTACCCTGTATAAATATAACATATACCCCATAAATGATCATGAAGTTATTTTAGTTGTGTGGGATGTAACAGATATCAGGAAAGAAGAAGACAATCTTCTTTTGGCAAATAAAAGACTCAACATGTTATCTGGTATTACAAGACATGATATTCTTAATCAGATAAATGCTCTTTGGTTATATCTTGATATCGCTCTTGATGATATGGAAAGTGAGGAGCTTCCAAAATATATTGAAAAGAGCAGTTTAATAACAAAAACAATTGAATCTCAAATTCAGTTTACAAAGATTTATGAAAATATAGGCAGTGAAGTTTCACTTTGGCAGGAAGTTGCAATAATTATTAAAAAAGTTGAAAAAAACATTCCCGTAAAATCCATCTTTAAATATCACTTGAATCTTGATAACATCTGCGTATATGCTGATCCTCTTTTGGAAAAAGTATTTTTTACATTTGTAGAAAATACGATACGACATGGTGGAAAAGTAACTGATCTCTGGTTTACATATGAAATAAGAGGATCAGAACTCATATTGATCTATGAGGATAATGGAATTGGCATACCTGACAATGAAAAAAATCTGATATTTAATCGTGGTTATGGAAAAAATACTGGATTTGGACTTTTCATGGCAAAAGAAATTCTTTCTATCAGTAATATGACAATAATTGAGAATGGAATATCTGGAAAAGGAGTTCGATTTGAGATCAATGTTCCTTTGGGTTCATGGAAATATCATGGAATAGGAGTATGAGACATGATAATTATAATTACCTAATATAAGTGGAGGTATAAAATGACAGATCTCAATAATAAAATTATATATTCAATATTGACATTGATGCTCTTCCTTTTTTTTGGAGGTATTATCATTGTCAGCGGTGATCAGACTCCAGTACCTGTATCCCTTCAACTGAAATGGAGTAACCAATTTCAATTCGCCGGTTACTATATGGCTCAGGAAAAGGGCTTTTATCAGGATGCCGGACTTAATGTAACATTGTTAGAAGGTTCCGGAGAAATAGATCCTGTAGAAAAGGTTGTTTATGGAGATGCAGATATTGGTATCGGTAACTCTGATGTAGCTGTTAAGCGTGCAAAGGGGAATCCGATTGTTGTGTTAGGTGTTATATTTCAACATTCTCCATTTATATTTCTTGTAAGAGAAGATTCAGGAATTTCATCAGTTCATGATCTTGAAGGCAAAACAGTAATGATAGATAAATCTGATGATGAATTATTAGCTTATCTGATTATTGAAGGAATTCCATTAGATTCAATTAACTTTGTAGTTGAATCAGGAACAGGTAAGGATGAATTATTAAAAGGAAATGTTGATGCCTGTTCTGCATATTCAACTACAGATCCTTATACATTACAGGAAAAAGGCTTGAAATACCTCACCTTCAGTCCACGAGCATCCGGACTTGATTTTTATGGAGATAATCTCTTCACCACTGAAGAATATTTAAAGAATAATCCTGAAACTATTGATAAATTTTTGGATGCCAGTTATAAAGGATGGCAATATGCCCTTGATAATCCTGAAGAAGCAATTGATATTATCATTGATAAATACAATCAAAATAAAAATCGTAAATCACTTCAATTTGAAGCAGATCAAATAAATAAGATGATTATGTCTGATGTAGTTCAGATTGGGTATATGAACTCCGGCAGATGGGAAAGCATTATTGAGGAATATGAAACTGCTAAGATGATATTACAGCCAATTACCACTGAATCACTGCTTTATTATCCTGATGAGAATAAAATATCTAAAGAATATCTTTTAATCTTTTTTATAGTTTTGATAATTACTGTAATGTCGTTGATTCTCTTTCTTCATTCTCATAAAATTACCTGGGAACTAAAAACTGAAATAGAGGCTCGAAAAGTATCCGAAAAATCACAAATACAATCCGAAAACGAATTAAATCAGTTACTTAACAGTATACCTGAATTGGTTCTTGTCATGGATAATGAAGGACGATATCTAAAAATTGCTCCAACAAATCCTTCACTTCTTTATCGATCTGCAAATGATCTCATCGGAAAAACGGTGTATGAATTCTTTCCATTTGATATTGCGGAATTTTTTATAAAAAATATAACTACTGCTATAAAAACAGAAAAAGAAGTTCATTGTGAATATGCGTTAGAGATTGATGAAAAGAAAACCTGGTTTGAAGCGAATATTTCCCCGATGAGTAAAACAAAAGTTATTTTTGTGATATGGGATGTAACTGAAGATAAAAAAGTAGCGGATAATCTTCTGATGGCAAATAAGAAAATTAATATGCTTTCAAGTATTACCAGGCATGATATTCTTAATCAGATTACTGCCCTTGAGTTATATCTTTCTCTTTGTCTTGAAGATATCCCAACCGATTCGAAAAGGGATTATATCTCTAATTGTAGAGTATTGGCCAAAGTCATTGAAGCACAGATTATGTTTACCAAGATTTATGAGAATATTGGTAACAATCTTCCAGTATGGCAGGAGGTATCAGAAGTTGTCAAAAAAGCAAAGCAGGATTTTTCTCCCACTAATAGAATAAATTATCATTTAAATCTTGATAATATATTTGTTTATGCTGATCCATTGTTTGAAAAGGTGTATTCTTCTTTAATTGAAAATTCTCTTCCGAATGGTAAAAATGTTACAGATATATGGTTTACATATGAAATAAGAAATTCGCAACTGGTTCTAATTTATGAAGATAATGGAATTGGTATTCGTGATAATGAGAAAACTCTTATTTTTAAATGTGGGTATGAAGAGAATAGTGGTTTTGGACTATTTATGGCACATGAAATACTTGCAATTTGTAATATGACGATTAATGAAACAGGAACCTTTGGGAAAGGATTACATTTTGAGATCTATGTTCCGTCAGGCTTCTGGAAAAGGAATTATTAATTATTTTCCAATATTAGAATCAAAAAAGAGATGAACATAAATTGAATAAATCTGAATAATTTAATTGAATCAGATAATCAGACACAAAAAATTTATTTGACTACTATTAATTAAACTTCTCCATATAACAAAAGGAAGTCTGTTTGGACTTCCTGTTAAAAAATGTTATTAGAAAACTATTATAATCAAAATGCCGGGTGGATTTGAAACACGTCTGGGAGTTGCATTTGTTTAAATCTCAGCGGCAGACCTGTAAAGGTTAGAGGACTCCGTAGAATTATACCAAACAGGAATCCCTCCTGTAATTCTGACAACAATGGAATATCTTGCTTTTGTTTGAAAGATTCAAAATCGCAATTGATATTGGAAATAAGGCAGAGCGTGGTTAGATCTTCCTGATTTTATAGATAAGACCACGGTTTGCCACTATCAAAAAATTGCCCTGATCTGACACTTGGAGTGTGGATTGTTGAGTATAAATACTTTTTATTACTTCTTACCTGATTCCACGAAATTATTGACTTTTTTTCAGAACTTAAAAGTTACATATTTCAGATCTTCATTAGTTACCATCTCAATGATCCTGTTGAAGTCTCAAAAAGGGTTCAATTTTATCAGTCCTGTCTCTATATACCGGGTGTATTTGTATACATTTATTTGTCTCAAATAATTCAAAATTTGCATAAAAATTGCCGCTGGGTGTTAGTTGATCTTTGAATTACCGAAAATGAGGCCGACATTAACGAAATTCTTCAAAAAAAGTATTTTCGAATTTGACAGTAGAGGTATATTTGTTGATGAGGGCTGCAAAAAAATTCATTATTCGACTATAATACCATCAATATGATGTTATTGTAAATAATTGGGCGATATCATGATGTTTTGATGGAAAAAGTCAACCGTTAAATGCAGTCATTCGATAAAACTCTTGAAAAATTGCAATAGAACTGAGTTTATCATCTATCTGAGGTCAAAACGGCAAAAAAAGTTATAAAGTAAAAAAAATTTTCAAAGATACCTGCAAAAGATAGAAATTTATGAATGATAAATGTTATTTGAATTTTTATGATTGAATATGGGTTAAGCCAGATTGGAAGTAATCCACAAATATTTGATCCTGTAATTATTGGTTTTCCATCCCGAAACAATATTGGAAAAACAAACTTTTCAGGAACAGTTATTGGTGATAATCCAACCATCAGATCAGGCACAGTGCTTTATTCTGACGTAAATATAGGCTCTGATTTTTCAACAGGTCATAATGTAATGGTCAGAGAACATACAACAATCGGGAATCATGTATCACTTGGAACAAGCACTATAATTGAAGGCAATACAGTTATCGGTGACCACTGTAACATACAAAGCATGGTTTATATTCCGACAAACACCACAATTGGCTCACATGTATTCATCGGTCCGAATACTGTCTTCACTAACGATAAATACCCTCCTCATGGAGGTGATAACCTTATTGGACCAACAATTTACGATTATGCTGCAATTGGTGGAAATGTAACAATACTACCAGGCGTCAGAATAGGAAGTGGTGCTCTTATTGCTGCAGGTTCAGTTGTCACAAAAGATGTTCCTCCAAAAATGCTTGCTATTGGAAATCCTGCACGAATAAAGCCTCTACCTCAAGGAGTAAAATTATGATTCCAGTTGCAAGACCCGTATTTGGAGATGAAGAGATAAATGCTGTATCAAAAGTAATAAAATCTGGAATGCTTGCATCAGGGAGTGTTGTCACTGATTTTGAAAATGATTTTGTAGAATTTATTAAGGTTAAACATGCCATCTCGACTACCAATGGAACCTCTGCGCTACATGCAGCCCTTCTTGCATCAGGTATATCAGCAGGTGATGAAGTAATCGTCCCATCTTTCACCTTTATAGCAACTGCTTCATCTGTAAGTATGTGTGGTGCCCGTCCTGTTATGGCTGATATTGAACAGGACACTTATTGTATAGATCCTGAATCAGTTATGGAATTAATCAGTCCAGATACAAAAGCGGTTATCGGAGTACATCTTTTTGGCCAACCATGTGATATCAATGCACTAACAGAAATATGCGACGATAATAATCTGAAATTCATTGAAGACTGTGCACAGGCTCATGGAGCCATATATAATAATCGACCAACAGGATCCTTTGGAATAACTGGATGTTTCTCATTTTACCCGACAAAAAATATGACAACCGGCGAAGGTGGAATGGTCACATGTAATGATGATGAAATCGCTGAAAAACTTCGAAGAATTATAAATCACGGACAGAAAGAAAAATATCTGCATACCGAAATAGGGTATAATTATCGGATGACAAATATTGCAGCAGCGATTGGCAGGGTTCAACTGAAAAAACTTTCCGAAATGACTAAAAAGCGACAAGACAATGCTGCATGGTATTCTGCAAATATTAAGCGTGAAGGTATAATATGTCCGGATATCAGGAAACAATGTTCTCATGTATTTCACCAGTATGCAATAAGAATAACTCCTGAATCAGGATGTACAAGAGATGAGTTTGCAAAAAAACTTGGAAATATGGGTGTTGGAACTGCTGTTCATTATCCTGTTCCTGTGCATGAACAGCCGGTTTATAAGGATAAAGTTCGTGGCTCTAAATGTATTGTATCAAAACAGATTTCAGAAGAAATTTTGAGTATTCCTGTATATCCATCTCTGTCTGAAGATGAGAGAAAAAAAGTATGCAAAGCAATAAACGAGGCTTAACATGGATGTAGGAGTTGTTGGAACCGGACAGATGGGGAGAAATCATGTTCGGGTATATTCTGAATTAAAAGAAGTAGATAATCTTATTGTATTTGATATTGATAACAAGGCCGCGGAAACTGTTGCAGCACAAAATAATGTGGAAGTTGCAAAATCTCTTGAAGAACTTTTAAAATCCGTAGATGCAGTAAGTTTGTGTGTTCCGACACCTTATCACTTTAATACAGCAGTAGATGTGATAAAAAGTGAAGTCCCGGTCCTTATTGAAAAACCGATATGTCAGACCTGTAATGAGGCTGAAAACTTTTTAGGTCTGTTACCTGAAGATTATATCGTGGGAGTTGGACATATAGAGCGGTTTAATCCGATTATTAATGAGATTACCAAAATTATAAAAAATCCTCTATATGTTGAGTTCAAACGTCATAATCCGACCTCTTCCCGAATAAAAGGAACATCAGTTGTCGAAGATCTAATGATACACGATATTGACATAGTATTAAACTCTCTCCTCCTAAAACCTGAAATCCATGCAAAAGGTTCAGATGATGTTGCTGCTGTGCTTGGAAAATCTGATCACTCTGTTGTTTATCTTTCTGCAAGTAGAAAAGCCTCCAAAAAGATAAGAATGATTCATATTGAACAGGAAGATAAGACAATAGAAGGTGATTTCATGAGTCAGGAAGTGTATGTGTATAGAAAACCAGGACAGTATTCAATCGATGGCGAGAGATATGTTCAGGAAAATGTGGTAGAAAAGGTACTTGTTTCAAAGAAAGAACCACTAAAAACAGAACTTCAAACATTTCTTAATTGTGTGAAACAAAACAAAGAATTCCCGATAACCCCTAATCAGGCGTATTCAAATCTTTTAATGTGTGAAGAAATCAGGAAATTGATGAAAATATGAGTGAAAAACTTGCAGTCCTTATAAAAGATAAAGGTCCTATAAAAAACATCGGAGTTATTGGAATGGGCTATGTTGGTATCCCATCAGCAGTGCTCTTTGCAAACTCAGACTACTTTTCGCATGTAATCGGATTTCAGCGAGATTCTGTTAGTTCTGGTTACAAAATCCCGATGCTTAACAGGGGAGAAAATCCATTAAAAGGAGAAGAACCTGGTCTTTCAGAGATGCTTGGAAATGTTGTTAAATTGGGCAAATTTTCATGTACAAATGATTTTTCAGATATTGCTAAATGTGATGCAGTAACTCTTGCCATTCAGACCCCATTTAAGAACAAAGAAGACTTAATACTTGATTTTTCTGCCCTTGAAGAAGGAATCAGACTTACTGGCAGGTATCTTAAACCCGGAACTCTTGTTGTACTTGAATCAACAGTAACACCCGGGACTACTGTCGGATACGCAAAAGATCTGCTTGAAAAAGAGTCAGGTCTTGTTGCCGGAGAAGATTTCTGCCTTGCTCATGCACCAGAACGTGTAATGGTTGGAAGACTGATAAAGAATATTCAGGAACACTCTCGTATTGTTGGTGGAATTGATGAGATAAGTACAAAAAGAGCAGTTGAACTATACTCTCCGGTGCTGACCACCGGAGTTGTAATCCCAATGACTGCAACTGCTGCGGAGACTACAAAAACTGCCGAGAATACGTTTAGAGATCTTCAGATTGCAGCAGCAAATGAACTTGCACTCTATTGTGAGGCAATGAAGATCAATTTTTATGATGTCAGGGCAGGTATTGATTCATTAAAAGGTGAAGGGATAACAAGAGCCATTTTATGGCCTGGGGCCGGAGTCGGCGGGCATTGTCTTACTAAAGATACTTATCATCTTGAACGTGGAGCAAAAGTATATTCTCCTGATTTTCCGACAAATGTTGAATCTCTTTATGTTACGGCAAGGCATATAAACGATTTTATGCCTGAACATATGTTTCACCTTCTCTCTCAAGGACTAAATTGTGCTGGTATAAATGTAAATGGTGCAAAAATTGCACTTCTTGGATGGTCTTTCCTTGCTAATACCGATGATGCACGTAACACCCCCTCTGAACCATTTTATGAGTTATGTGTAAAAGCAGGCTGTAATATGCATGTTCATGATCCCTGGGTAAAAAAATGGCCGGGGATAACAATTTCTGATGATCTGAAAGGAGTTATGAAAGATGCCGATGCATTGGTAATCTTTTCCAATCACAGAGAATATTATGAGATAAAACCAGATATGCCCGCTGGAAAAGTCATTATTGATGGAAGAAATGTTATTGATCCTGACCTTTTCATTAAGGCCGGTTTTATATATGAAGGAATTGGAAGAGGCGACAAGAATATGATTCAGAACAGGTGAATCATTGACACTAATTTTTCAATTGTCGGAGCAACACCCCAGTTTATTTAATGTGCTTTATTATCTGTATCCGGAGATGGTGTACTGAAATTCGTCCATAACGGACAGCATTATGATGAAAATATGTCAGATGTCTTCTTCTCTGAACTTGAAATCCCTGTTTTGATGTAAATCTTGGAATTGGTTCAGGGCTACATGGAAAACAGACCGGACTTATGCATGAGAAGAATGAAGAAGCCTTCTTAAGTATAAACCAGACATGGTTCTTGTTTATGGAGATACTAACCCAACTCTTGCGGTTCTTGTAGCAGGCCTTCGAAGTTTTAACAGGAGTATGCCTGAAGAGGTAAACCGTGTATTGACTGATAATATCGCATCTCTTCTATTCTGCCCGACAAAAGTATCGGTTAACCCGTTAAAAAAAGAAGGAATAACAGATGGAGTATTTATCACCTGTGATATAATGGTCGATGCTCTCTATCATGCTCTCCCCCTTTTGGTTATGAAGGATATAGGTGTGTGTCAACCTGATATTATTATCTTGCAACTGTACATCGGCCATCTAACACTGATAACAACGAAAATCTGTCCTCAATTATTGAAGCATTTTCAGAACTAAAACTACCTGTCGTCTTTCCAGTTCATCCAAGGGCCAGCAAATATCTTAAATTGTATAATATTAACCTCTCTGATTATTCTAATATCATCCCAATTGAGCCACAGTAAGATATAAATATAGTGTTTACAGATTCAGGCGGGCTTCAAAAGGAGGCATATATCCTTGAAAGGCCAAGTGTCACTCTTCGTGATACAACTAAATGGGTTGAAACACTCTCGAATGGCTGGAATGTTCTTGCAGGGACAGATAAAAATAAGATATTATCAGCGTCCTCAAGAAAGATAGGAGCTCATAATTATTCATATGGAGATGGAGATGCAGCAGATAATATTGTTGAGATTATGAAAAACTATCTGAATTCATGAGTATGTCAGTTCTTCCCATACCCGATTTTTAACAAAAAACAGCCTTTTAACCCCTAATAATCAACCATACCTATCCACTACCTTTCTTATTACAGTTAACACTTATTTGTTGTATGTTTCAACCAGTTATATCTTTTTTATTTAAGTATTGATCAGTCAGACTAATGATCGTAACAACTACTGGTTCATCGAAAGTCAAACCTTTCCATAGATCAGAAGAAATTCTATGGCAAAATCAGCCCGGATATGCATCAACCCCAAAAAAAGGTAAATTTAGCTTTATTTTGGGAAATGATACCTCTGATATCATAGACGAGGAAGAATAATGAAAATCACAATAATATTTGAAAAAAATCCCTGCAAAATTGGAGCAGTATTGCTGTTTCTAGCAGCATCTTTATGCATGTCAGTTCCAGTCTGTTCAGCAGCCGATAATAATCAGCCAGATTATGAAACTGTCTTCTCAAATGATACTGTTCATGAAATACTCATAACCATCACACCTGAAAACTGGCAGTTAATGCGGGATAACATGGAAGAACTTTATGGCCCATTTGGAACTGGAAATCGTCAGGATGGGATGGGAAATCCTCCTGAAATGGGAAATATGCAAAATATGACAAAAGAAGATTTTGCAAAAATGACTCCCCCTGATGGTTTTGGAGGTCCTGGAGAAAATGAAGAAGATCCAATCTATGTCCCGGCAACTGTTACATCAGAAGGAGTAACACTTGAAAATGTCGGAATCAGATATAAAGGTCAGAGTTCACTGAGTAGTACATGGTCAGGTGGCAGCAACAAAACCTCACTAAAACTGAATTTTGATGAATTTAAGGATGAATACCCTGAAACAAAAAATCAAACATTCTACGGCTTTGAAACACTAAACCTTCAGGCTTCATGGTCTGACAGTACCCTGATGAACTCTGTATTAATGACCGAAGCATTCGAAGACATGGACGTTGTAACTCCAAAAGCTGCATTTTACAGGGTTTATGTAAATCATGGTGAAGGTCCTGAATACTTTGGACTATATAGTCTTGTAGAAGAAGTGGATGATACAGTAGTTTCCACCAATTTTACTGATGACTCTGGAAATATATATAAACCCGACGGTAGTGGAGCCACATTTGCAGAAGGGAAATTTAACACATCGGCATTTGAAAAGAAGAGCAATAAAAAAGAAGCCGATTACAGTGATGTAGAAGATCTCTATACTGTGCTTCAGTCAGATGACCGGATAGAAAATCCTGAAGTCTGGAGGACTAATCTTGAATCAACCTTTGACGTTCAACAGTTCCTTAAATGGCTAGCAGCGAATACGGTTATCACTAACTGGGACACGTACGGAAGTAACTCACGTAACTTCTATCTTTACAACGATCCCTCTACTGGAAAAATCACATATATCCCGTGGGATTTTGACATGGCCTTTTCATCAAGTGGTATGGACGGTAATCATGGTGGACCGGATATGCCCGATGATCATGGGTTTATGAGTAATATGACGCCCGGTATGCAGCCTCCCGATGGCCAGGGATTTGGTGGAATGAACAATATGAGTAATATGACGCCCGGTATGCAGCCTCCCAATGGCCAGGGATTTGGTGGAATGAACAATATGGGTAAGGTAATGCCTTTAAATTTAAGTATTGCCGGTGATGACTGGCCACTAATCGGATATCTTGCAGAAGACCCGGTATACTGGCAGTATTACCTTGGATATCTCAAAGAAGTTGTAACTGAAGTATTTGAACCTGAAAAAATGGAGGAAAAATATAACCGATATTTTGAGATGATTAAGCCTTATGTAACCGGTGAATATGGTGAACAACCTGGATATACCAACATTAAAGACACTTCAGAATTTGAGAATTCTGTAAATAAACTAACCAATCACACAAATGAAAGATACGAAGCAGTAATGGACTTTTTAAAAGAAGAAGGTGCAATATGAGCGAAGCAGCAAAACAAACCTATCTCCCCTCTTCTCTTATGGGTATTAGTGAAGTGGATAAGATAAACTCCCTTCTCTTCCAGTATACCCATACCACATTAGATGAACTTGCAGAAGCAGCCTTACTGGAACGAAAAGAACGAAAATATCTCATTTCATCAGAACAGGCAGCAGACATTATTGAAAAATTTAAGGATGATTATTATGTCCTTCAGATAGAATCCCAAAGAGTAGGTCGATATGAAACACTCTATTTCGATACCGATGACATGATGATTTATATGCAGCATCATAACGGGAGAAAAAACAGATATAAACTCCGTTCAAGACTGTATGCCTCTACCGGAATTTCATTTATGGAAGTAAAACACAAGGTGAATACAGGGAAGACCAAAAAATCAAGAATTGAGACCGAAAAAATGGTATTAGATATTACACCAGATCTCAATGAATTTCTTTCAAATAACTTTCCCTATTGCCCGGAAGAGTTTCATCCGCAAATCTTAAATACATACAATCGTGTGACCCTTGTCGCTAAAGATCATTCAGAGCGAATAACTATAGATTTTGACCTTACTTTTTCACATTATGGTGAAACTGTGAAACTGCCAAAAATTGCAGTTGTGGAATTAAAAACCGGAAAAAGAATAGATGCTTCCCCTTTCGAACACATGATGAGGGAAATTCATGTTAGGAGTACAAGTTTTTCTAAGTACTGTATCGGAGTTGCACTTCTGTTTCCAAATGTAAAAAAGAACCGTTTTAAATCAAAAATAATGCAGATTAAGAGAATGACCGGAAGTGATAATAATGCTGCTTGATGGGGCAATTTCAGTAACTATTGGTTTTGCCATTAACTTTATCATTGCACTAATTATTATCCGGGGTATTTACTACAAAAAACAGAAGGATTATAATTACGTATTTACCTTTCTTATCTTTAACACGGTCACATATTTCGTAATGGGGCTTTTTACAAGCGTTGTGCTATCTGTTGGAGTAGGATTTGGACTATTTGCCCTCTTCTCAATTCTCCGTTACAGAACTGAGACAGTCCCTATCAGAGAGATGACATACTTGTTTGTAATGGTTGCTCTCCCGGTTCTAAATGCATCGCTCTTTGAAACCGGAAATTATGGACGGTTGATAGCCTCTAATCTGATAGTAATTGTTGTCATCTTTATACTTGAGAAAGGCTTTGGATTTAATTATGAAAAGAAACAGCAGGTATCTTATGAAAAAATAGATCTGATAAATATTAACCGGAGAGACGAACTTATCCAGGATCTATCAGACAGGACTGGTTTTGATGTCATAAGTGTTGATGTTATTCATACTGATTATCTTAAAGATTCTGCAGAATTAATTATTCATTATCGCGAGAAGAAAAATTAATCTTTTTTACTTTTGGAGTTTTATATGGCATTCTATAAATTGATGATATTACTCCAATTAATGATATTATGTTTTGGAGTTACAATCGTGACAGCTGACAGGCTTCCAGCGGAAGTTAAGGAAAATCAGGAGTTTACAATTGAAACAACACTTGATGTTATAGGAATTATTGATGAAGAAACATCTCTTTCACATATCATCTCATCAAAGAATTCAATTCCTGAAGGATCATTGAGCTCAAAACAGATTGTTGCAGTTTCAGAGTATCATGATACACTTACAACAGATGGTGGAACTCTTTCAGAATCAAAATCTTTTTCTTTTGATTCAGGTAACCAGAAATCATCAGGTTATAATACTCAAAATGAAAAGGTTCTAACATATTCTGGAATAAATGGCTCTCATCTTGTCGGTGAGGAAACAATGCTCCTTGATATCGCCGGAACGAGTACAAGTAACAGTTCTACTACTATCAGATGTATCTTTAGTGAGACCGAAAAGACTGCATTGCCGGCTTTTTGTGATATCGTTAAGACAACATCAAAGTTTGTAAATGTAAATAGTGGTCAGATATCAAGCGATGCAGGACTTCGATCAGTTGCTTCATCCAAAAGCACATCGGCAGGAGTTTCATACAAGATTGCAGTAAGTCCAGATACACAATCAGGTATTTCGGCAAATGGAAGTGTTTTGACAGAATTTGTCGGACATATTCTTGAAGGCAGAGATAATGAGAAAAAGACCTCAAAACTGATAGCAGCAGATAATTCCTGGAAAGATGAAACAGCGGTAAGTGGTGAGATTGCATCACTGCAGAAGGTCTTTTCATATGAATCAGGGATGAAATTATGATAAATTATCTTCCCTGTCCCATTTTTTAAGTCCGGATTTCATCAGGAAATATGTAGGGATTAGAAGTAGAAGTGCCACAAGTGAATAGATCTCATTAGTAAATGACAGATATAGTAGTATTAGAATTGCAGGAATCAATGAACACACATAAAGGCCAAATACCTTTACATTGTAAATTAGAACATTTGGATAAAGTCCACATAGCCTGATAATTATTGATAACCCAAAGAACGAAATTGAAAAAGTGATAATAATTCCATAAAGAAGAAAAGAGATTACATTTGAGAGCCAGGCAACCATAACAAGAAGAATAAATGGAATTATCTGAAGCATAATAAAGAATTCAGTTTTAGCTGTGATTATTGACGACACTTTTATTGGAAGAGAGAGATATATCGAAACATTATCAAAGGCAGTAATCCAGGTATACATTGTCGAAGAAATAAGTCCTACCATTAAAGCAAGCACAAAAAAGACTTTTTCATGAGATAAAACACCTTCAAGCACTGATAATAGCATCCATATAAGACAGACCGGCATAACAAGTGAAAACAAGGTCTGACCTATTCCCATACCACTTCGGTAAAAATCAATAAGTTCTTTGGCCACAATAACATTATTTGGTAAAAATGAGAGCATTTTAGTGAAGGATAATATTCTACTCTTATAATGAGTCTCGACACTTCTCATCTCTTTTACAGAAAACAGAAAGACAGATACTGAAAAAAGAACTGCGATAAACAGGATTGCTATGAGCAAAATTTCATAAGAAAAAGTAATAAACAGAGACACTGGAAGGAAAAAAAGTGAAAGTATTGTCAGAATACTGTTTCCAGTCTTTAGAACAGATGCACACCCGGCGATTAAAATACCTATAACAATTAATAATAATGCATATTTGCTTCTTGTATAGACCGTCGAGAGAAAAAAGACCGCACACATTCCAAACAGAAAGGAAAGGGTTACGGTCAGAAAGAGAAGTGCCGGGTAGTAAATCTCAACACCGGTAAATGGAGATGCAAGTAGAAAGCCCATGCAGAATGGAATAATCCAGAGCACGAAATAATAAACAATATCTTTAATTATAAAATTCAGAAATATTTTTCTGTCAGACAGAGGAAGTGTCCTTGCCGAATACATAAGAAGACTTCCCTGACCAAATCTCTCATTCATCATTGCATTTCCGCTGATACCAAATGACCCTACCATGACACCCATAAGAGCAAAAAGCCCGTGAATAAGTAGAGCCATAACTGACAGATCCATAATCCTGCTTGTTAGTGGAAGCAGAAATGAACCCATAAATGCTATGGCAAATATAAGAAATGGAAAGAGTGCAAAGTTAAGATTCCCAAGCATAGTGGAGTGCATTCTCCACTCTTCCTTAAACATACAAAAGAAGAGATCAAACATCTTACCCTTCCATAATTTTAGAGTTTACAGTGCTTGCAAAAAAGTCTTCAAGATGAATACCTTTTTCTTTTAAATCACTCATTTTTCCAGAATGGAGCAGATTTCCTTTATGAATAATAGCAAAATCTGAACAGATCTCTTCTGCTATCTCAAGGATATGAGTTGATATAAAGATAGTCTTCCCTGATGCGACATACTCTTTCAGAAATTCCTTTATCTTCTTCTGCATTAGAGGATCAAGGTTGATTAAAGGTTCATCAATAATAGCAAGTTCAGGATTATGCAAAAAAGCCTGAGCAAACATCAATTTTTGGCGGGTTCCTCTTGAAAGATCCTTACATAATATATCTTTCTTATCTGAAAAATCCAAAAAATCGAACCACCAATCTGTTTTTTTATCAATATCATCAAGATTTCGGATTTTTGCTGCAAACGAGAGATATTCTCGTGAAGTAAGAAATCCGGGAGGTGTTTCCTGTTCTGGAATAATTCCACAGATCTCTCTAACCTTTATAGGAAAAATATCCGGTGAAACACAAAGCACACTACAAGTCCCTGATGTAATAGTAATCTGCCCTGTAAGCATTTTGATAATCGTGGTCTTTCCTGAACCATTCTGACCTAAAAGTCCAAAAAGATTTCCCGATTTGACATTAAGAGATACTGAATTAACTGCTGTCAGATCTCCATATTTTTTTGTCAGATTACTTATCTCAATAGTATTCATATTTCCTCGTTAGGATTTTCAATTTTACATCTTCTCAAAAAATTCAGGCCTTAAACAGTTCAGATCCGTCAATATTCACACCTAAAGATACTTTTTTCTTCATCAGGAATTGAAGATCATTATTATCATAGGGAATATCCAATAACGCTTCAGATAGTACTTTCCATTCATAATTATTTGTAAAACTACCATAAATGAGTATTCTTAATGTAACTAATAGTTAATTATTTTATACTAATAAAAGTAATATCCAGAATAATCATATAACGACTATTATCTATCACCAATCCCTCTGATTATAACCTCATCCTCGCAGACATTCATATTACACATCAAAACATTTGTAATACTTGAGACATTGAATATTTGTCAATCATAATAATGTTCACCATGTATAGATCGCCTATCATAATACTATCTCAAACTTAAGTTAAAAATACAGATTATAATATATAGTTTTTCTATACCTCAAACCAGAACCTATTTATATCAACCCTTCAACATTCTATTAGTCCCTTTGGGGACATGTACGAGTGATTTCAGCCACACAGTAACTAACGCAACGAAGTATTCAGTGACAAAATCGTACAGGTTAGGAACATCGGAGGAACCGTATGGCAAAATTTTCTGACACAATTGATCTCTATGACGATCAGGGCAAACTGTTGAAAAGCGGCGTAGCCCTTGAAAAGATAAGCCCACTTGTAAACTCGGGCTCATCAAAAATGATCAATCTCACCAAGAGGACTGTCTCAGTCAACCTGGGCGGCGCTCAGGAAGCACTCAAAACAGGTAAGATGGGAAAGAACCAGATTAAGGGACGAGAACTTGACCTTGATCTTGTTGGAAACGCCGGAGCAATTAAGGAAAAAATCTTTAAGATGCTTCAGGTTACCGAAGGCGACGATACCGAGATTAAAGAATTTAATAACGGCAAACTTCTGCTCTGTACTGTCCCGTCAGCAAGAATAAACTCTGCAGCAACCTATGATGCAGCAATTACATCAGTTGCAGCAGCTTCTACCTATTCAGTAATAGACCAGTTCAACGTTGACATGTTCGACGCAACCATGGTCAAGTCAGTCTTCTGGGGAACTTATCCACAGACTATGGATATGTCAGGCAGTGCATGTGCATCTATCCTGTCAATTCCACAGAACAATGAAGGTCTTGGATATGCCCTTCGTAACATTCCTGCAAACCACTGTGTAATGATCACAAACCGCAATGCAATGCAGGGAGCAGCACTCTCCTCTACCTTTGAACAG
>CAYSSW010000044.1:0-19279 GCA_964434005.1 uncultured Methanospirillum sp. | reverse complement strand
AGTATTGGAAGTGATGATGTAGAGAGATATTACCGTGTCTCTCTCTCTCCAATACTTGACAGGAATGAATGTGTTGGAATCCGGGGAGTACTCCTTGATATTTCAAGTCTTCGAAGGACACAGGATGATCTAAAACGAATTATTGAAGAGAAGGACGTATTATTCCGGGAAATTCATCACCGGGTCAAGAATAATATGCAGGTCATCGCAAGCCTCTTACAACTTCAGGAGGAGTATATAGATGATGAGAGAGTGCTTGATGCCCTGCATGACTGTGAGCAGAGAATCTCTTCACTGGCTCTTGTCCACCAGACATTATATCGGACAGATTCACTTGTAAACATTCCGTTCAGGACATATCTTGAAAATCTGACTGATGCTGTCATAAGTGGATATGCAACTGTCAATGATGTAAGAACTAAAATTGATGTTGGAGACAATACATTTAATCTTGATACTGCTGTAACACTTGGTCTGATAATAAATGAGATGCTCATAAATTCGATGAAATACGCCTTTGTTGGCAGATCATCCGGAATTATATCTCTGAAACTTAAAACCGATTTAGATGGGTTCGTGTTTGAATACCGCGATGATGGAGTTGGTCTTCCAGAAGGATTTAATCCTGAGCATAGTGGATCGCTAGGAATCCGTTTAATTCGCATTCTTCCAAAACAGATTTTAGGAAGGTCTGAAATCATAAGTCACGTTGGAGAAGGATTTTCCTGTATTATCCATTTTCCTGATAAGTAATAAGGGGGATTATCAATGAGTGCACTGATTTTGGTGGTTGAAGATGAGGCAATTGTTGCAGAGTCCATTGCATCAAAACTTCGAAGGTTTGGCTATGATGTTCCTGAAACCATCGCAGCCGGTGAGATAGCTGTTGAAGTTGCGGGTGAGATTCGCCCGGATGTTATTCTGATGGACATTCACCTTGCTGGTGAAATGGATGGAATATCTGCGGCTTGTATCATTTCAGCCAGGTATAAAATTCCAATTGTTTTTTTGACAGCATATGCCGATGAGGATACAATAGATAGAGCAAAAGAAGCGGGTCCTTTTGGATACCTTGTAAAGCCGTTCAGAGAGAAGGATCTTTATACTACTATTGAGATGGCAAGGGAGCAGAGTCGTCTGCATAGAGAATTAGAAGCTGCAAATCAGGAACTTGATTCATTTAGTTATTCGGTCTCGCATGATCTTCGTGCACCTCTTATTGCAATAGACGGTTACTCGAAGATACTAAAGGAAACTTATGCCCATCTTCTTCCAAAGGATGGTATTGACTGTATAGACCGAATTATTTCATCTTCTGGCTATATGGACCGGATGATTGGAGATTTTCTCCGATTGTCACGGGTATCAAGAACAACGCTTGTAAAAGAGACTCTTGATATTACCGGCATCGCAAAACGGCATATGAAACTTCTTGAAAGCAGTGAAACAGATAAGACTGTTTTATGGAAGGTTGACGATGGAATGACGGCAGTCGGTGATAAAGGCCTTATTGAGATAGTTATCACTAATCTTCTTGGGAATGCCTGGAAATATACCGGGAAGACAAAGCAGCCAATAATTCATATGGGAACCACCTCCTACGGCAAGAATGTTACTTTCTTTGTCAGAGATAATGGTGCAGGTTTTCCTATGGATAAGGTAGACCGGCTGTTTATGCCTCTTCAAAGACTTCATTCCCAGGATGAATTTCCAGGTAATGGAATTGGTCTTGCAACTGTTCAACGGATTATTAACAGGCATGGAGGCAAAATCTGGGCTACTGGAGAAGTGAATAAGGGTGCAACTTTTTCATTTACATTGGGAAGTGAGGAATGATTTCTAAATACTTTCAAATGGATCTTTATAGATATATTATAAGTGAAAAATTTCCTGTATTTATGGATGAATTAAGAAAAACTCTTCTCTAATGGAGAAGGTATTGCTATTGACTGTTCTTTATAATGAGGTATAATAATGTCAGATGAAACAGGGGATAAATCTGGAATACTTATCATTGATGATACAGAATTTGACCGAAATCTGCTCAAGTCAATTCTTCTTTCGGCAGGTTATTCTATATGTGGGACTGCATCATCCGGGCTTGATGGTGTCAGTGAATATGAAAAGTTAAAGCCAGGACTTGTGATGCTTGATCTGATGATGCCTGATATAAATGGTATTGAGGTTCTTCGTAGGATTAGAGCATCTGATTCGAACTCAAAGGTTTTGATGTGTACATCAGTTAATCAGAATTCAATGGTTGAACTTGCACGAAAACTTGGTGCAAGGGGCTATGTTGTAAAACCATATGTTGCAACAAATCTTGTTGATGCTGTTAAAAAGGTTATTGGGACTCCTGCCGGTTCTGTATAGACTTTATGATCATTCTACTTTTATTTCGTGAGAAATAGTCCCTTTTCCTGATTTGCCATCTACAGTGTGACTGACAAGATAGTTACCAGGTTTTTCATAGGTATGAACAGGATTTTTATCCCATGAACTGTATCCATCAGCAAAATTCCAGAAGAAGACTTCCGGGTTTCCTGATGAGATGTCTGTAAAATTTATTGTCCGGTTTTCGGTTACAAATGTATAATCAACCAGATATACGGTTAATGTTTGTACTTTTTCAGTAATGCCACAAAGGTTAGTCAGGGTCTGTTTTATGGTATATTCTCCGGGACTGTTATATTTCTGCTTGAATATCTGTCCGATAGTTTCTGTTTTTGTGATTCCGGGCCATTCTGTTGTTATAGGGTTTTGAGGGTTTTGGCCTTTTTGTTTGTCAGTTATTGTTACTTCAAGAGGAGCATATCCACTTTCAGGTTCTATTGTGAAGTCAGCAATTACCGGGGATACTATCTCTGTTGTTACGGTTTTTCCTTGTAATGACCAGACAAGATTTGTGGTGCCTTCCGGAGAGAATACTGTGAATACATCATGATGAATTCCAGGTTCGAATTCATGAGGCTGGCCCTTGTCAGTATTTCCTGGAGAGAAAAAGTTTTCTTGCCCGATATTTAGAGATCCACTCTCTCCTCTGTTTAAGTATCCAAAACTTGTTATCTGGCCGCCGGAGACTGCACAGGTAGTGTCAATAAGCGGAGTTAAACTGTCTTCTAATACCGGGGGGTATGGTTTTTTTGTGGGTTCTGGTTCTGTCTCGTTTATTAGGGTATCTTTTCCTGATACGGGAGTATAACTGCCAATTATTACGGTTACCTTTTCTTCATCAATCAGATATCGTGTGTCTATTGCTTCTTCAATTGATCCATCGTTTACAAAAAATTTTATCATTGCTGCATCTTTTACAGATGAGTTCTTCTCTTTTGTAATATTTTCAAGATTAAAGTTATCAGGATCTGCGTCTGTTACAGGATAGTCTTTAAATGTATATATTCTACCTGTGTCATTGTACCAGAGCACCTGTGCTCTTATGGTGTCATTTCCTGTGTTGTATGTTTTTGGGGAATTTTGTTGTGTTCCGGTTTCTATTGTGATGAATACTGCGGCTATTAGACAGAATATTATCATTGCTGCGGTAATAATCAGGATTTTTCTTTCGTTACCCATTTGTGGTAATACTTTCGTTTTGGGAGATGAAGAGTTTCTCTATTTTTGTTTAGTGTTATTGTTCCGCCCTGAATTAATAATGATTAGCAGTTTTCTTAATAAACAATGATGTAGATATACTAACTGTTTATAAGATCTAAAGATCTTAAGCAGGAGAAATCATGCATAATTCAACATATCATCCCCTTGAAGGGGATAATTTAAAGAACATCCTTGACAATACAACCGAAACAGAAAAGAAGATGATCATTGAGCAGGTTGAGAAAGCAAATCGCGAAAAACTTCGTAAATACCGGATTGTAATAATTCCACCTGATGCAAAAGGCAGGGGTGGGACGTGGTATGATATTGATAACGGCATTGTAATTGGATCATGTAGAGAAGCACCATAAACCCTATTTTTTTGGTAAATTTTGGATAATGAGTAAAAATTGTTGTTGCGTTTATTGGATTTTTAGGGTTGCAGCATACACAGAGTCTTGAGGTGTTGGAAATTTTATAAACAAATTGATTTTGCACTCAATAATTCAGAGAAAAAGATTAGAGGTTTAATTTCGATTCAAAGTTGAAGATCTTTTGGAAGTTCTTGATTTCGTCGGCTCATTAGGGTTTTTTGATAAGTCAGAGGATTATATCCATAAGAAACATCGTCCTCTTTAAGAAATATGAGTATTGAACCCCGGAAAGATTTAGGCTTTAATTACCGTCACTTGTTAATTAATATGCGAATCAAGATGGTGGTTTAATAAAAAAATAGCAAAGAGAATTTGTTTTAGGCTTCCCGATTCATATCTTCAAGCATCTGATTAAGTTTGTCAAGATACTCAGCCGCTTCAGTATCTCCCGTTGAATCTATTGATTTAGCGATTTCAAAGGCTTCAATTGCTTTTTCATACTCTTCTTCACTGATATAGATAACACCAAGATTGGTATATGCAATAGCTGCTCCCTCTGGATCTTCTGTAATTGCCTGTTCAAAGTATTTCTTTGCCTGATCCACATTATCTTGTAGATAGTAAACAGCACCAATGTCTGTATGAAGCTCGCCCGCCTCTACACCTTCAACCATATTTTCTACTGATTGATATGTGTTTAAGGCTTCATCAAATCTGCTCATCCTAATGAGGAGTTTTCCTTTTTTAATCATTGCTTCAGTTAAAACTGAACTGTCGACTTCTGCAGCTTTTTCATAGTCTGACAATGCCTGATCATTAGATTCAAGATGCTCTGATACAATACCATGATTTATCCATCCGCGGCCATATGCTGGATCTGCCTCGATTGCTTTGTTATAATAGATAAGTGCCTCTTCAGGTTCATCAAGTGCTACATAACAGGCTCCAATGTTGTTTAGTATTGGTGCCTGATCTGTCCCCTCAACTAAATCCACACTCTCCTCAAAGAGGGTAATTGCTCCAGTAAAATTACCTTCGTTGTAGAGATCCATGCCAGCATCAGCACTACCGGAGTTATGCCAATGATTCCTATAACAAAAATGAGTATCAGAAAACTCTGGTTTATCAGACTCATATTATGAATATCATGTATCAAAACAGAAAAAAGTTTCCTTTAAAAAGAAAAAAGAATGTCTCTATAATAGCATTACAAGCCCAAGAATAATCAAGAATCCGGCAAATATCTTTCTTAATACCTTTCCCTGACACATATGTGCCCATTTAACTCCAAGTTGTGCAAATGGAACTGTTGTAATTGCTAGGACAGCCCATTGAAGAAGGTTCAGATATCCAAATGAATAGGGAGGAAGATCTACATTACCGGTACCAAGTATCATATATGTAAAAACTGCTCCGGCTGAAGTGAATATCAGACATGCAGCAGAAGTTCCAATTGCTTTATGAATTGAATATCCAAGAATAAAGACAAATATTGGAATAAGAATAATTCCTCCGCCAAGTCCTCCAAGTCCTGACATAAATCCTACGAACAGGCCAATTGCAATGTAACAACCGATCCCCTCTTTAATAAGAGGTTCCTCAGTTTCTTTGATATTCCAGACCATTCTTACCGCTGATAATATGACAACAGCCACAAATACAAGTCTTAATATCTCTCCTGGTAGTGTTGATCCAAGTCCGGCACCAAGCATTGCTCCAAAAATTCCAGCAATTCCTACCGGGATCGCTCCTTTCCAGTTTACTGCTTTTCTTTTTGTATGTCCATATGCTCCGCTTAAGACGGTTGGAAGGGTTACAGCAAGGCTTGTACAGAACGCAACTCTTGTCGCTATTGTTGAATCAACCCCAGAAAGAGTAAGCATCCAGTATTGAACAGGGACCATAATGCTACATCCTCCAATACCAAGCATTCCTGAAAGGAGGCCTGCTATTATTCCAGTAATAATAAGAACAAGGATGAGGAAGAAAAGATCCATAAAATAACTTAGTATTATTAAGATATCAAGTCAGTCATCATTCATTATGCAGTTTCATTCATAAATGATACAATACGGAATATTGTAATTTATTGGGAGATAGGATTAAAATATTATTTTGATTAAAACTCTGTGAATGCACAATATAATAATTCAATTAGTATTTACGTGTTTTAAGGTCTTTAGAGAACTATATTCTAAATCTCAAGAGATTTACCCTGAAAATCTAAATTATGGATAGTAGAATGGAATAATCTCCTCAAAAGCGCTGTTGTGATCGTTTTTTGATCAACAATAGATCCCTCTATCTAACAAGGAAATAGTCTACCAGTCTATTTATCTTTGTATCCAGAATCCCCTGAATGTCTGATTTAGTCTGGTTATATTGATCTTCTTGTTTAATACTGGCTTTTTTTCGAACAGTCAAATCTAAATTTGGTAAAAATCCCCTTCAAGTTATATACTATATGATGCTATACATTATGATCAAATAAAAATCAATAAAAATCCTTGGATTCAAAAAATTACTATAAAACAGGGGTATATCTAACAAAAAAGATTAGTAGTTCTCTATAGCAACAGATCTTACCTTAATCTCACCCTTTCCCCGGTTTGCAACATCGCCATGATATACGATAAGTCCATCCTCAACGCCAATTTTTTCAAAGGTTGGGAGCATCTCATGAACTGTTCCATTGACAATACAGGTTCCTTTCTTCATATTAGCCGCCGGGAGGCGTGCATCACCATCAATAACAAGTAAGCCCCCACGCATCTCTGCTCCAGGAAACATCCCGGTTGAGCCATGGACATGGACTTCACCGCCGGTAAGATTTTCAGCACAAAAATCACCGACATCTCCAAAAACCTCAATTGTGCCGCCTCTCATGCCACGTTTCTCTCCTCTGTATCCTGAAGCACAGTATTCGCCTGCATTACCATGACAGACGATCTTTCCCCCTCTCATCTCACGACCAAGCCAGCCTCCGGCATTACCCATAATCTCAATAAGACCCCCTCGCATGAAATTCCCGCAATGCATCCCGATATTACCATCAACTCTGATAACACCTGATGTCATGTACTCACCAACTCTCTTGACCCTTGAAGTATCACCATGAAGCGTAACAACAATATTCTCCGGAGAATTCACATTTCCATCCTTTCTTATCATGAAAATATCTTCAAATCTTCGTTTTTTGTTACCTTCATACACAAAAAGTTCTCTATCTCCAATAAAATTTTCAGGGACTATTGTTTCTGCTTCTATTGGGAGAAATGGTTTTTTTCTCTCCTTAATTGTCAGAGTTACCTGCATCATTGTTTCCTCTGTATCCAGAAAGAGCAATACCTCTTTTCACATAACAGTCCTGAACCTGGTAATTATCAAGTGAAATCGAATAATACCTGAATTTATCCTGAAAACGTGGACTTTTACTTACATCCATATCATCAGGAAGGTTACTTTTAACCCAAAATGTCCTGTTAGGAAGGCCGGTTACAACCTCTCCATCTCTTGTAACAACAATACCATCTTTAAGTGTGAATATAGTCTGATGAAAACCATCAATAATCTCATCAAATTGAGCAGATGGATCAGTGGTTTCAGGTTTTATCGGATATATTGCAATATCAGCTGCTGCTCCCTCTGAAAGATGGCCTTTTCCTTCTTTTACAAGGCCAAGAGCCTTTGCCTGTCCGGCTCTTGTCATAATTGCAATCTCTTCAAATGAAAGTTCACGGTCAATTTCACCAATAGAAGTTTTATCGGTTGTCTTTTTATGAACACTTGAAATTTCCAAATCCCTATATTTTTTACTCATCAAAAGTCCAATAATCTCCGGATATTTCACAAATGGTGCCCCGTTGGGATTATCGGTTGCAAGAAGGCATTGATATGGATTTTTAACAAGTAATGCAAGTTCAAGGCCAATTGCCCACATAATACTGTTGACAAGACTTTTTTTACTGTAATAAACCGGAATAATCCCTGAACCAGTCTCAAGTTCAACATCATGATTACTCCATTTACCTTTATGCAGCGTATACAGCCGAAACTCCATTGGTCCATCAGCTGTCATGGTCATTGTCCTTCCAAACATCACCTGACCCATATCAACAACAATCTGTGGTTTTTTGTTTATAGCCGCAGAAATATCAGATGCTTTTGAAGTCATATCAGACCACACACTTCCACCATATGAGTGAAACTGCATATGAGTCATATACAGAGTCTGACGGTCTTTATTCAGATCAGATGGAATATCCATTGTATCAAGCGTTGTGGTATAATTTCCAGGCATTCCAAGATTATTACAGTGAAGGTGGACTGAATGAGGAAGATTAAGCATTTCATTGGCTTTAATTGCAATATCAATAATCTCTCGTGGAGTGATTCCCCAGTCAGGCACTTCATCATCAAGGCCTGAAAGATCATCACCCCAGCCCCATGCTTCTGATCCACCCGGATTTGTAAGTTTAACCCCAAACCCTTTGACTGCATTAAGAGTCCAGCCTATAACCCCGGCCGCCTGGCGTACATCATTATCCTGAACAGCTTCAAACAGATTCCAGTTTCCGTCAAATAGGGTATTTGCCATCATATCCTGCATTGGTGTTGCAGAAAACTCTTCATGTGTATGCCGGGCTTCCATCGGAGCCATGGCTCCTTCAAGAAGAGTGGTTTAACCCATACAACTATACCTGTAACTGTTGCCAAAAGTTGTTGGAACTGTATATCCTGAAGTTGGATACATTGCCCCTTTTCTTGGGGTCCGCCCTGCTCTCATATCTTCGGGGCTCATATATCGACCAAAGTTAACTTTAGTTCCGCATACATGAGTGTGTGAATCAATTCCTCCGGCAAGAGTCAGATTTTTATTGGCATCTATGACTTCTGCACCGTTTCCTACCTTTTCAACAATAACGCCATCCTTGATGGATATATCCATGATTTCGCCGTGTATTCCTGATATCGGATCCACAACATAAGCATTTTTGATAAGGCGTTCATGTCCGGTCATTTTACTTCCTGCCTTTTATTTTATCATAGATCTGTTTAAAGAGATCTATGTCTGATGGATATCCTGTATTATCAAGCACTTTCCGTGTTCTAATTGGAATTCCATCCATTCTGTATGAAGTTCCTTCTGAGTCAATTCCATTAACAGCTACAGGAATCTGAACTGTTGAAATATGGGTTGTAACACTTGGATAAGGATCAAAGAGAATAGTCGGTATCTTTGCAAGATGTTCACAACAGGTACGTGGAAAATGAGCTCCGGGGTCACTTCCGACGATAACAGCTGCATCTGCTTCACCCCTTGCAAGAATATCAATTACAGACGTCTCACCTGGATTATAAAAAGCAATTCCACGTGAATAGTCTATAGCATATGGATAGCCAGTAATCCATGTGAACACCTCGTTTGAACCATAAACATTGCCATGCCCTCTCATTGGAGTGATGGTCCATTTAGTATGTCTGTTTAATTCGTCAACAAGTTCGATGGCATTTCTTATGTTTTTATATTTCCCTGAAGTCATCGTAAGTCCGAGTCCAAAAAAGAGAGCTCCAAACTTTGAGGCTTTACAAATATCTGCAAGTCTCAATAACTGACTTTTTGGAACTCCTGCAACCATGTCAGGAACAACATCACCTCTTCCCCTGACAATTGCCCTGAGAGCTGAAAGGAGTTTATAATCGCTTCCGGGGGCGACTTTTATAAATTCATAAGCAATATCAGCACTGACTGTTTTCCTTACATCAACAACTATTACCCGTCTTTCCCTGAAGGCATTCTCAATAAAAAAGGCATCCGAAAATGTCGTATATCTACTCATGTGCCTTGGATGGGCTTCAATAGGGTTACAGCCCCAGTATATAATGGTATCAGCCCTGTTTTTAACCTGTCCAAGAGTGCATCCAGGGTGTCCAACCTCCTGAATTGCAAGAATTGACGGACCATGACAGACGGTTGTTGTACTGTCTACAACTCCTCCGATAAGTTCTGCAAGATGTGCTCCAATTGCCTGAGTCTCAGTCGCAGTATTACTCCATCCAAATAGAATAGGCCTGTCTGCATCTGCAAGAGTATCTACAGTAAACTCTATTGCCTCATCATATGAGATATCATGCCAGCCGTCAGCATCCCTCTTTATAGGATTTTTAAGCCTGTGACCATCATCATTAAGGAATTTATTAGCTCCAAGTGAACAGGCATTTTCAACACTTGTTACCTTGTTATCTGTCACCTCTACACAGATATCATCACACAGACATCCACAGAAAGGACAGACCACACTTTCAATTCTGTCCTTTATAAGGCATCCCTCCAATGCTCTGCATCAGACTTCCAACACTTGTTACCTCTTTATCAGTTGGAACAATTTCAGCAATTGTGTGTTTAAAATCCGGCATTCCTGTTCCATGAGTATTTCCAGGTACAAGATAATTTGCATAAGGCCCTAATGGAAGAAAGGCTGTTCCAGGTTCAAGGTTTTCATCCTCGCATGTTTTGAGAACAACAGAGAGATATCTTTCATTTCCTGTTTCATCTATCTCTTTAACAGTCGCCAAAACATTATCACCTTCTTCAATGTCAAGGTTTAGAAGATCATAGGGGTGTAGCCTGATAACTGATGTTTCACGTGAGTATTCACCGGAATTTTTTATGTCAACAAATGAGCCCTGACTGACTGTTCTTCCAGTATTAACAATTATCTTCATGTTTCAACCTGTTTTGGTTCAAGTATTCGTGCAACCTTTATCGCCTTATGCGGGCATTGTTCTTCACAGGTTTTACAACCCGTACACTTTTCATTGTGAACTACAGTGTTAAACCCACAAATTACTCTTATAACGACTTCATCAGTTGTTGTTGTTCCTTTTGCCCCAAGCATAGGATCAATTTCTTTGTCAACAGGGCATGATACAGTGCATACTCCACAGCCTATACATGTTGCAGGATTTATACTAATCTTTGAGGTCATCTGCATATAGGTGCCACTAATAGATACCATCTTGTGAACTCTGCCACCAGTAAGGACTCCTTCAGGGCAGGCTTCAATACAAAGACCGCATCTGATACAGTGTCCCGGATGAATCACCGGGTCATAAACCGGTGGATCTCCATGATGGAGCACTTCAATTGCATCTGGTGCAGGACATATCATCATACACTGAAAACAATGTGAACATTCTCTTTCTGTTATCTGTGGAAAAGTCCTAAAATGGGAAGGAGTTTCAAGCGGAGCAGTTTTTGCAAACCAGAAGGTATGAATCCATGTCCAGTTACAAATATGTCTGAAATATGTAAGTATTGACATGGCAAATGGCATTGTTATCTCTCCGTACATGAGATACAGGGATCAGAACTGATATAAGTTGCTGTCACATCAGCAATTGAGTTTACCCCTGGAATCATATATTTGACACATGCTTCTATGTTCATGATAGAAGGTGTCTGAATGGATACTTCCTTTATCCTTCCCGCATAATCAGTGGTAAGCCTGTAAGTAAGTTCTCCCCTGGGAGCTTCTCCTCTATGCGTTCCGCTGCCAGCTCCAATCTTTCCTCCTCCTCGAATAAGTCCTTCCTGCATAATCTCAAGAGCAGTCCGGATAAGATTACAACTTTGAAGGATTTCATCAAATCTTATCATTATTCTTGCATGATTATCACAGCCATCTCTTGTAATTGGGACAAATCCTACAAGTTTATAGGCTGGATGTTCACTCCTGCAGTCCTCTGCTATTCCGCTGGCCCGAAGAGTCGGGCCAACTGCGTGAGCCATACGGGCCTGATGCTCAGATAGATAGCCGATTTTCCGACTTCTAAGGCTAATTAAAGGGCCGTTATCAAACATTGTCATAAATTTGGTGGTATCGGTCTCTATCTTTGAAATTCCAGTAAGAATACGTGCTTTGTCTTCATCAAGAAGATCAAATCTGACACCTCCTGGAACAATATATGAACAGGTAACCCTTGCTCCTGTTAGATACTCAAGGAGATCCATTGCTGTTTCGCGAATATTTAAAAGATACATTGCAAGCGTTTCATGTTCTATTGTATAACAGTATGAGAAATTTGCAAGAAAATGACTTTGAATTCTGTCTAGTTCATTTGCAACAAGCCGAAGAAGTGCTGCCCTTTCAGGCACTTCTATCTGTGATATCTTCTCAACCGTCTCAATATAAACATAATTATGGATGACAGAGCAGATTCCACAGACTCTTTCTGCAAGAAACATAACTTCCTGCCATGGCCGCCCGACCATAATTCTCTCAATACCCTTTTTCATGTATCCAAGTTCAAGTTCGGCTGATACAACCCGTTCTCCAAAGGTTTCACACTTAAGACGACAAGGTTCTTTGAAGATCGGGTGAACAGGTCCAAGAGGAATTGCAACATCTACGGTTTTTCTCATTTTTGTTCCTCATAGTCTTTAAAAATCAGAGGTGCAACTGATAGAATTGCCTCAATTATTTCTGTAGGTCGTGGTGGACAGCCTGGAATATTTGCTGCAATTGGGATATAATTACTGGCAGGTCCTGATGTATAACTGAGAGGTCTGTCAAAAACACAGCCTGAAACCGGACAGTTTCCAATAGCCACCGCTACTTTTGGTTCAGGTATCTTATCCCAGAGCATTTTGAGTTTATCCTGCCATTGAGGTGATACTCCACCAATAACTAAAAGCACATCAGCTTCCCTTGGATTGTTATGTACATAGATCCCATACTGTTCAAGGTCATATCGTGGAGATAAACATGCAAGTACCTCAATATCACATCCATTGCATGAACCAGTGTCTACATAACAGACATGAATTGATCTCTGTCTTACTGCATTCTTTAATTTCTGTAAAAGGCTCATAATATCTCCACAAGGTGAATAATTGCCTCTTCAGCTGCCTGTTTTATGGTTTTGCCATTATTGACAGATCTCTCTGCCATTTTTAATGCTGTCGCCATCTCCTCTTCGCTAAATAGAGGGATGTATTTTGTATAGAGTTCGCACCCGATTGCTTTTTTTAGGGGATCTTTGTCTCCTTCTATCAGCCATGTATCATATCTGACAGCAAGGCATTCAAGACTCATCATATCAAGTTTTTCTATCAGTTTTTTTCGAAGTAATTGCTCAGATATTTTGAAATGTTGTGCTATCATTTTCACTTTTTCTTTATGATATGGGCTTCTTAATGAAACAAGTTTCATCTGCTTGAGATCTCGTTCATATATGGGATTTACCGGATGACTCATATTATCCCCCCTGTCTTTAAGATAGCATAAAATCCAAACAGGAGAATGCAGATCCAGACAAGGGTCATCTCTCCATTATGAAGATCATGAGAAGAGCTCTCACCATTGCCAAAAAATGGCAGTAATGCAACTGTAATCATAATCAATGCTCCTATAATTGCCTGTATTAACACATGTCCCTGAAATAATTCAACCATAAAGAGAACAATATAAATAGCACTCCCGGCAATCAGGACAGTTCTTATCATATTCATAAAAACACCGCCGTAAAGAGGATATATGCAACCATTAACCCTGTAATAATTGTCTGAATCGCTACTACATCATAAGGTGAGAGCATTGGTGTGAATGCACATACAAATGAGAGTGAAACAAGTAGTAGTAGCATTGCAATAAATGTCAGATACCATGGGAGGGCTCCGACAAAGAGGAGTACAAAGGCAAGTAAAAGCACAAATGTCTTTATTGCAAACGCAACATTAAGTGAGGCTCTCCACACTCCAAAGTGCTCGGTCTGGTTACCTGATACAAGTTCTTTTGCTTCTATAGTTGAAAACGGTCCATAATGCATCTTTGAAAGAATAACAATGTAAAACGCTGCCGCTACAGGTGGAGCTGCCAGTAAAAGGGGTCCATTTACTGCCTGCCAGTTGATTATTTCTGATATTATCAGTGTATGAGTAAAGTAATAAACTCCTCCGATTGTTGCAAATAGTGGGATTTCAGACGCTGCTGACATTACAGACCGGATAGCACCAAATTTACCATATGGTGACCCTGAAGATAATCCCATTCCATGTTCTACTATCTTATGAAGCATGAATACAGCAAAAAGAAGAAGTAGTGAACCTCCGTTTAAGACAACAGCAAGAGCTCCGGTCCAAATAATTAATGCCACGGCTACTATAAAGATAAAAAGTGGCATACTGGCCGTCTTCGGAATCCATGTCTGTTTAAATGAAAATTTGAGTGTATGAAGGATCTCCTGCCATATTGGTGGCCCTGGCCGTCCCTGTATTCTTGCAATTACCTTTCTGTGAATCCCATGAAAGAGAAGTCCTAAAAAAGCGGCCATTGCAATCTCAATAATCATATTTTCCCTCCAAATTAATATCCAATAAACGGATAGTCCCCTTCTTTATCTTTTGCACTCCACGTCAGGAAGAGTGAGATGACAAACACCGGCAGACAAAGTATTGACAGAACGGTCAGCAACCAAACAGGTTTTGCACCAAATGTCAGGGCAATACTAATTATTATCATCAGTGATCCTGATATTACTGCCAGTCGTTTTGTTGTCTTCTTTTTCATCATTATACTCCTAAACTGTGAGGATTATCTCAACTACCCTTAAGAATATGAGCAGTGAACTAACATGGATCATGAGGACATAAGGAGCTCCAGGTGCTCTTGTAATTTCAGCTTTTGCGACATAAAATGGAGCCATTCCTTCTCCCATAACTCCAAGCACAAGAAATGCTTTTGCTGCAAGGGGAACAAGACCAAGACCTGCAAGTTCCCAGATAGAGAGTGTTCCACACGTTGCAAGGGCCATTGCTGCCCCTCCAAAGAGAAAAGTTGTTGCAACCATGGCTACAATTCCATAATTAAAGGCAGCACCAAGGACATATTTGTTGTTTACCGCTGCAACTATACCAATATTAGTAATTCCCACAAGTGCTGTGAAGAGTGCGTAATTAAAGAGATCTCCTGATGATATAGCTCCAAGTGTTGCAACACCACAGGCAATTGCCATAAACCTCTGGAATTTAAGGTCGCTTACACTGATATCCTTGGTATAGAATCCATCTGTCCCAAATACAATATCCGTCTGATGTTCTGGCCTTGAAATGATGGCCATAACAATAAAAGCCGCTGCAAAGAGGAAGAGAACTGTTGTATACACACTGAGGTAATTGACAATATCTCCGAATTCAAGAACGAAGAGTTCATCCCCCTCAATTGGTAGATTAAACATTTTTTCCCTCCCTCATAGTGCCAATAAGTGCCATCTTTGTCGTTACCTTTAGAAGGATGGCTCCTCCGGAGAGCATAACGGCAAGCAGCCACGCCTCTGGCACAATCATGAATATAAAAAATGCAATAATCCAGACAGCCCAGCAGTAACCTGATATTGTCTCAAGAAGTTCAAATCTTTCATTATGTCCTTTGCAGAGGAAGTAAAATACAACTCCAGCTCCTGCAACTGCTCCACCCGAAAATCCTGAGAGAATTATGCCGTATATGACAAGGACCACTCCAATAATTCCCGGTGCACTATCCATGACTTCAATTCTGATAGGTTTTCTCGATGGCTCACCAAGATTTTCTTTCTTAATATATATTTCAGTAAGAGCAAGCAGTTCGGAGAGTCCTACAACAAGTCCTGGAAGAACAAGTGCTTCTGCAAGATCTGTTGCGACAAGACATACTATTACAAGGCCTGTGGTCTCGACAAGATCGACGATAAGTATCTTATGAATATCATCTCTTTCCCGATAAAGTGCAATAAACGATATCAGAACACAGACCAGAGTGCAGAAAAGCCCCACCTGATAGAAGTCAATCAT
This sequence comes from uncultured Methanospirillum sp., assembly GCA_964434005.1. Taxonomy (GTDB): domain Archaea; phylum Halobacteriota; class Methanomicrobia; order Methanomicrobiales; family Methanospirillaceae; genus Methanospirillum. The sequence goes on along the minus strand of CAYSSW010000044.1, from coordinate 3,481 downwards.
AGTTCCCTCCGGCGAAAGATGTATGCTGCCATTGCAAAAGCACAAAAGAGGATAGAGGTCTCTACAACTGTATCAAATCCACGTGTATTATATAAAATCTCATCAAGAATTCCTCCGGGATGTGCTACAATTGTCATTCCAAGAAAACCGGTGGTGTTAGCCATAAACCATGAAAGAGGTGTGAGATATGCTGTTACATATCCTGCTGTCTTTGAGTTTTCAGGGTATTGTGACTTTATTTCTGCCTTTTCAAAGGGAAGACCTCCACGGTCATATGGATCAAGATGAGAAGATCTGTTTATCTCTTTTGGATATAACTGGTCCTCATAATATGTCATTGTTGGAACAAGAAACAGAGCAACAACAATAATAATTATAGCAAGCGTTGCATAGACTGCGACAAGGTTCTCAAAGTTTCCAAGAATCTCTGAGAATTTCCTAAATATTATGCCAAGTCTACGTATCATACATTCACCTTCCGTTCAATTAAGAGCACAAAGATGAAGACCGACAGGGTTGATACTGCAATAAAGGTAAAAAGTGCCAGCGTTTCATCAAATGAAAGAGCGACAAGCATAAGTCCAAATCCTGGAATCTCAAGATTGATGAGTCTTGTAATATACTCACTATCACGGGGGAATGCGGCTGATATTGTCCCGACAATGAGAATTAAAAAACCAAGATAGAACTCTGGTGTCATGGTCTCTCTCCTTTTCTACATAGTTGTAAGATAAAAACTGTTGAGAGAGGAGTAATTACAGCAAGAGCTGCTGCTACATCCATATATCCCCTGTCAATAAGAAAGGGCATGATACTTCCTCCAATTATTCCAAGGCCTATTAGTTTGGAGTATGGATCTTTTGCAAATCCTGCATATACAGCTCCTGTTATTGCTGTAATGCCAAATATGATGAGAATAAAATCATTCATCATCAATTCCCCCGGCATAAGTACTGGCAATTGCATTTGATTCAAAAGTTGAACCAATAAAGTATGCCCCGGCTGCAATAATTCCCAAAGGATGAGGAATCAGGAGTACCATACATCCGGTAATTGCAAAAGAGAATACATTAAGAAAAAGGAGTTTTCTCATAATTCCAGGTTCCAATACTGTTCGTATTGCTCCATAAAGTGCAATTACCGCACAAATCATTAGAGCCACTTCAGCAGACCCTGAAAGATTACTGATAGTTGGAGAGACAAAGGGTTCAGAATCCCATCCGGGAATTAAAGATAGATATTCTCCGGTCATGGTCTTAACCTCCAGAGCCGTGCAAGAAGTATTGAGGCATATTTATGTGAAGAACCCTGAATTGTAAGAATTGCAATAACCATTCCGGCAATAAAACACTCTGGTGGAATATTTAGAAAAATTCCTGCGAAATATACCATAATTGTTCCAAGAATACAGCCTGATGTTCCTGCATATCCAGGATCATGGCAGATTCTGTTTCCGATATATACAAGAAGAGTAGCCAGAATTCCTCCGGGGATACCAGCAGCATACACTCCACATGCTGCAAAAAGAGTTCCGGCTGAAGCATCCGGTGATGAGACAATATTACCCATCATTGTGCCTCCCTTCAGATCTCCACCTGCTTTTTGAACTTCACGGGCAATAGCATCTGCTCCACAAACTCCACCGGTAGATGGGAGTTTCCAGAACATATCCACAACAATAAATAGGATCCATGAGAGAACAGTGGCAATTCCTGTTTGGAAAATCAGGTTGATCATATGGATAATTCATGTATCTTTTGCCTGACTGACGGTTAAAGCTTTTGTGTTTTATTTTAACGTTTGAATCTCAAATGTTAACATTCCAAGAAGTTTAAGATAGTAATTACAATATTTACATATGGCAAGGGATGCCTTAACTGAAAAAGGCGGCTTTATCACCCCGCGTGATACTAAATATGTAACCGTAAGGCTTAGAATACCTGCGGGCGTGGTCACCCCCCAAAAGCTTTATGGAATTGCTGCAATTGCAGAGAAATATAATGCCGGCATCCACCTCACAACAAGGCAGACAATAGAACTATCTCACGTAAATCCAACTGATTCAAAGGAATTAATGGCAGATCTTCTGTCTAATGGAACACCTCTTGGAGCAGAGCGGACAGAGGTTGTAAATGTTATAGCATGTCCAGGGTTAGACCGGTGCAAATTTGCTCAGATAGATTCTGTCTCAATTGCACTTGCTGCTGATAAAGAGCATTTTGGACTTGATCTTCCAGTTAAATGTAGAATTTCAGTTTCATCATGTCCGATCTCCTGTATGAGGGAACAGTTCGCCGAAATTGGAGTTACCGGAGTTACTGTTCCATATAGAATTCCTGGTGCCTGTACTGGGTGTGACAACTGTGTTCAGCACTGCCTTATGCATGCTATCAGAATGGTTAATGGAAAAGTTGAGATGAATCTTGAGTTATGTTCATTTTGTGGATTATGCGTTACAAGTTGTCCATATGGAATAATCACTGCCGATGCCCCTGTATACCGTATAACAATCGGTGGAAAGGGAGGAAAAATGCCTATACCTGGTCGTCATCTTATTACAGTCAGATCAGAGGAATCAGTTCAAATTGTAATCAGAGAGGCTGTCAGATGGATTGAAAGAAATGCATGGAGTGGATCAGGGGTTTTGGGGGATCAGATGGATGAACTTGATCTGACCAGGCTTGGCACACGAATTTTGGATAATCTGTCTAAAGAGGAGATAGTTGAGTGAATAGTGAATTCTCTAAATTCTGTCCGGAAAATTTGGTATCACTTGAGAAATTACTAATTGATTTTAGGAAAATTTCGAATGATCTTAATGATACTTCAGGTTATAAACAGAAGGCACATCAGTTAGTTCGTGAGGCAGCCTGTGGTATGCTGTCTCTTCGGCGTTCATACCCCCGGTTTTTAAAAAGTGACTGGGAATGGATCTCTGAAAGTTCAGTTCTTCACCAGAAAGAGGCAAATAAATTTCTCTTTGGATGTATTCTTGAGTGTCAGGCAGGTAAAATTGATATCTGGGATAATGCTGCCTTTTTTATCGAGGAGATATTATCTGATCCTGACAATGTATGGGCAGTTATAACAGGGTATTCAAAGGAAGAATGGGATGATCTGTTTGATGAGTTTAATCTTCATAAGGACCTGGCTGTTCATAGTAGGATATGGAATGTTGCTGCCCGGATGATTCGTTTTTACACCGGAGATGCTGGAAAAATCTGGGAAGGATATGAAGATCAACCCTCAGAGGTATTAAAAAGACTGTTAATCCTTCAGATTCCTCTCTCAACTGCAACACTTGTCACCGGTGCATTAAAGGATGAACACTATCTGTCAGGCCGGCTTGATATTGTTGGAGATGTAGTAGACAGTCGTGTTATTGGACGAGTGCTATGTGGTATTTTTGGGGGTTTAAGTTCACATGAAGCCATCCTTCTTGCAAGAATGGTAAGTCCTTCTGATCCATGGAATCTTGACA
>CAYSSW010000043.1:0-20616 GCA_964434005.1 uncultured Methanospirillum sp. | reverse complement strand
TCAAAGAAAATTATTGGTTGAATAGAATGTGTGTAACCTTAAGTTCTGAAGATTTAGGATTTTACAGCCCTGTTTCTAATACTGGGTTTATTTGCATATTTATTTGTGTGTCTGAAAAAAATTCAAAAATTACATAAATTGCCGTCAAATATAATTTTTGAAGTTAAGAGTTGAGGGTAAAAGATTATGATTAGAAATCAGGTTGAGAATCAACAGATAAACCAAGAGCGAAATGGTTTTTTTATTGTTGGTAAACCGAAGGTTGTCATATATAGTATTATAATGAGGAAATCCATGAAAGTACTAAATTTATGAATAAAAATCATTTGGAAAGGGTTATTGAGTATTCGCTACAGGTTTTTTCCATGCCCGTAATGTTTCAGCAGGAAAGAATGGACCTTCTCACTCTGCACCCATCCTTTATCAAGTTGATTTACAATATTATTTATCCTCTCAGCTTGGTCTATTATCTTCTGGTTCACTACAGTCTCTTCCATTGAGCAGAGGGCGATGATTATTGACACCGGGTTCCTTATCTCATCATTGAGGATCTGGAACTGTTCCATATTAAGCTCTAACTGATCAACACCGGCTTTGTTCATCTCTTTCTCAAGAAGAACCATTTTAGTAATATCTCTTGCAGTACCTGTAATCTGACGGACTTTCATCTCGCCGTAACTTTTTCGTTCTTCATCAAAAATTGGTAGGAATATCGTATCAAAGAAGACCTGTTCACCGTTAATCTTCCCTTCAATTGTTGCTCTGACCTTCTTACCTGTGGATATTACTTTATTGATAATTTCAACTGCTTCTGGATAGAACTCAGGACTAAAGATATCTTCCCATTTTGATCTATCAGATGAATCAGGATCATAGTTAAAAAGCAATTTCATTCTCTCATTAATAAACTCAATCGAGAGGTCTGAATTAAGCAAAAAGACACAATCATCGGATATTTCTGCAATTGCACGATATTTCTCAAGACTCTCCTGTAGATTACAGTCAATCTCATGTTTATAGATTGCAAGTCTTAATGTAGTCTGAAGTGCCCGCTCATCAAGAGGTTTAAGCAGGTATCCAAACGGCTCGGATTTGACAGCCATATCAAGCGTTGCCTCATCTGAATGAGCAGTTAGAAAGATGATAGGAATCTTGTATCTTTCCTTAATAACCTTTGCTGCTTCAATACCTGTCATCTCCCCCTTAAGAGTAATATCCATCATCACAATATCGGGCTTATACTCGTCGGCGGAGTTTATTGCAGCTTCACCAGTTCCAACTACATCGACGACTTCATAACCCATATCTTCAAGTCGTGCAGATATTTCACAGCTTGTAACGAATTTATCCTCAACTACAAGGATTTTTTTGGGGATAAATTCTTTCTTCGGAAAATTTGTCCCTTCAGCCCGTGGATTTCCCTCTTGTTCAATCATAATTTTGACCTCATATAATTACCTTAATAGTCATCCCTATGGTTTTTTTCAAATAGTCATCTGGATATTTTTCTCTGATAGTCTTTCTATTAATCATCATAATAATCAGTTATTTGTGGAATTTAATGGTGTATTTAGTTCCATTGCTTCTATCAAGATCAGATATTCCGTCAAGCTGCTTAATAAGTCCATCGATTAGTTGCAGACCTATACTTGTTTTCAGTTTACCAAGCTTTATTTTATCCGGTATTCCAACTCCATCATCAGAATATACAATTACATACATATCATCTTCAAGTTTTACATTGATTGTAATCTTTCCACTCCGACCATCTGGGAATGCATGCTTTAGCGAATTAGATATGAGTTCATTTAGGATTAATCCACATGGGACTGCTTTATCTATGTCAAACGTCAGATCATACACATTTACTTCAGACTTTATCTTATCCTGATCAACATTATATGACTGCATCAGGCTTGAGAGAATATTCTTCAGATAATTACCATAATCGATATCTGAAAAAGAATTTGCCTGATATAACTTCTCATGGACAAGAGCCATCGACTTAATCCTGTCCTGACTTTCTCGGAGGATTTGAACAACTTCCGGATCATCAATAGTTCTTGCCTGCATAAAGAGAAGACTTGAAATAATTTGCATATTGTTTTTAACACGGTGATGGATCTCTTTTAAGAGTTTATCCTTTTCAATAAGTTGTGTCTCTATTGTCTTATTAAGTGATACTAATTCAGTATTATCAAAAACTATTGTCCTTGAGATCAGATTCATATCATCTATATCGGTAATTGATGAAACACTAATCATAACTGAAATGTTGTTTCCGTTCTTTTTCGTCAATGTAAATTGCCTGTTATGTGTAATTTTACCATTAAGGAAATTCTGGAACATCTCATCGTATGAATCATGCTCTTGTGGGATAACAAACTCCTTAAACTTCATTATCCCTATTACTTCAGTTTTATTATATTGTAACCAGTTAAGCTCAGTATCATTCATCCTGATAATGATTCCACGTTTGTCAACCGAGTGATAACCACAAGGAGCATTATTATAAAGATCTTCCAACTCACAGGAGACTCTTTCTCGTTCACGCTGAATTGCAAAAATATCACTTAAATCCTGAATTGAACCATACATTAATTTTGGAGTCCCATCTCCATGAAATTTAAACTGAAAATGGATATTTAGATTTTTTATTAATTTGCTGGCATTCTTGAGATAGATTCTAAAATTTCTTTCACATGCCTCTTTAGAAATAATGGCATCTTCATGGGCCGTTTTAAGTTTTTCTCTATCCTCTGGTAAAACATGTTCATAGAAGCGTTCTACAGATGGTTCGATTGAAGAAGGTTCATAACCAAATATTCTAAAGAGTTCATCTGAACAAACTATCTGTTTTGAATCAAAATTAATTTCAAAACTGCCGTTATGAGAGATCCATTCTGCCATCTCAAGAATATTCTGCATCTTTTCAAGTCTCTCATGTGACTCTTTTAGTTCGGTATTTGCAACCGTAAGTTCATGGGTTTTTAAATCAACTTTCTGATTTAATCTTTCATTTGAAAGTTCAAGGCTTTTCTGAGTTTTCTTTCGAAGGGTGATATCACGGTTACTTCCACGCTCTCCGATAATATTGCCATTCTCATCAATTACATCGACAATCACATTTCCAATCCAGCGTTGTTTTCCGCTCTTAGTGATTATCCTGAACTCAACCTCCCGGTATTCGCCATTTTTTGTCCGCCGGTTTTCACGCTTGATTAATTCATGATAGTCTGGATGGATAATCTTTGTATATATATCAGGATCTATATAGAACTCTTCAGGAGAATAACCGGTCATTCGAATTACTGACGGCGTTATAAATACAAAATTCCCTGAGTTATCAATCCAATATTCCCAGTCATAAGTATAGTTTGCAAGGAGTTGAAACATCTTATAGCTTTTATCAAGATCCTTGTTTATCTTTATTAGTTCAGAATTTTTAGCAGATAACTCTTTTTCAATTTTAAGGTTTTTGGTGATATCAGTAACAATGGAGATCAGGTAAGATTCATTTTCAAGGTGAATTGGAGTTGGGTAGATGTCAAAGTACCTGATAGTTCCATCTTTCCTACGGAGTGGTACAGATCTTTCTATCTCTTTTTTCCCCTCCATGAAATCATTAAAAAGGTTAAACGCATCTTCGGTAGTAAATTCAGGTGAATGGAGATCTAAAATGCACTTCCCATTAAGTTCACCGCTCTCATATCCAAGCATCTTCTCATAAGACTGGTTTATCTGGATAATAGTCATATTTTCAGGTTCGATATATACGATACCTTCTGAAGCTTTTTCAAAGAGGATACGCAATCTCTCTTCACTATCCTTTATTAATAATTCACGTTCCTTTTGTTCGGTAATATCAACTATCAGGACAGAAACCCCTGTCGGAGTCAAATGAACACTGGATCTTATATACGAGACTCTTCCATCTGTATTTGTCCACGAGTTCTCTATAAAACATTTTTTGCCATATAAGAAGGCATTTTCAATTGCATCCACACTCTGATTTGAAGCCATTTTTGGGAATACATCATAGTATAACTTATCAATAACATTTTCACGTACAAGACCGAACAGTTTTAAAAACTCTTCATTTGCTTCAATAACCTTTTTATCCGGAGATATAAGGATATAACCTTCCATTAAACTGTCAGTAAATGATTTTTTAATCTCAACTTCTCGTCTCTTTCCTTCAGTTTCTATGGTCTTTTCATTGGTTATATCTTCAAACAGCATAATAATCTCACCGTCTTTCGGTGTATATATACATATATGCAGCCATTTCGCGGTTTTTACCCAGAACATATCCTGAATATCTGTTTCACCAGTAGAACAGACATAATCATATTTGTTAAGCTGGTCTTTGAAGAATTCTAAATTTGGATGTAATGAAGTAATTCGTTTTCCTGTTACTCCATTAAATCCCACCAACTCTTCAAAAGCTTTATTATTTGTAATTCCTTCCAGGTCTATTGGTTTATTATTATCATCATAGACAATTTTACTGTGGAAAAATCCAATAAACATCTCTGATATAAGATTGTGATAATATTTCTCACTATCTTCAAGAGCAGCAGCAGCCATCTTTTTATCAGTAATATCCTGAAGGAATATTACAAATTCATCTTTTGCCGGACTATAAATAATAGAATGCAGCCATTTGCCATTTATTTCATAATGGTGATCAAAAGTTGTTGTAACTCCGGTATAGGCTGTATTCACTGTCTTATCAAATATTGATTGATATTCTTTGGAATTGAATGAGAAGACCTCAGAGATATTTCTATCAGCAATTTCTTTCACATCAAGTATTTCTTCAAATAATTTATTTGCTCTGACAATCTTAAGATCTACCGGTTTATTATCTTCATCATAGACAATATGTCCATAGGCCAAACCGTTGATCATATAATCAAAGAGTTGTTTATACTGCCTTTCGCTCTTGACAAGTGCTACCTGATTCTTCTTCTCATCAGTGACATCTCGAATAATTGCTACAATTTCATTATCACTTGGACTATACACGAAAAAATGAAACCATCTGTCAGTTGGTTTATAATAATCATCATATTCATAAGTGCTTCTGTTTATAGCAATATTTATCCAGGATTCAACCCTTTTCATCCCATCTTCAAATGCAAAAGAGAACAATTCTGAAAAACTCTTCTCGATAACATTTTGTAGCTTAAACATACTGTAAAAAGCTTTGTTTGCGGATAGGTACTTTATGTCTACCGGATTGCCTGCTTCATCAAATACAACTCCTGCATGAACAAATCCATTAACCATACTCTCAAAGAGAATTTTATACTTTTTTTCACTTTTAAGAAGTTTTAATTCTATTGTTTTTCTTTCCGTAATGTCTTCAAGAAGTGCAACAAGCTCTTCATGCTTTACAGAATATACATAGATATGGAACCATCTTCCATTTGGTTTATAGTATTCATCAAATGCCTCAGGTCTACCGGTTGTAATAACATTTTCAAATGATTCCAAAGCTTTAGAACTGTGAAATGATTCGCTTATAGATTTTCCAACAAGATCCTCTTTACCAAGGATTTCTTCTGCTTGCTTATTAACATGGTTATAAACCATATTTGCTACATGACCATCATCATCAAAAAATACCTGATACCGGATAAGCCCAATAGACATGCCTTCTATAAGGTTTCTATACTTCTTTTCACTCTCAAGAATCCTGGTTTCATTAATTTTTTTATCTGTAGTATCTTCCACAATTATTGCAAAATCCTCATCAGGCATTGGATATGCGACTACTCTTATCCATTTGTTGATTTTTTTATATTCTTCATCAAATGTAACCTGTTTTTTATTGATGATGACATCATTGAAAATTTTAAGTCTTCTGTAAAAAAATTTTGTTTTTGAGTGGACTTCTGATCCTTTTTTACCAACAATATCTGATAAATTAAACAACTTTTCATATGAAGCATTGATCATAATATATTCATAATCAACAGGCTTTCCGCTTTCGTCATAGATTAACTTACATCTTCCAAAGCCGTTAATCATATTCTCATAAAGAGACCTGAATTTTATTACACTCTTCTCAAGAGCAATTTCAATATTCTTCTTTTCAGTAATATCTTCATGAATTGATACAAATTCACCATAATTTGGAGAATAACAAAAGATATGAACCCAGCGTCCTGTTTCCTCAATAAAAGAATCAAACGCCTGTGAGATACCATGCTTTGCCACACTTACATAAATTAAAAAATTAGAGGGTATTTTTTTCTGTATATTTTTATTTAACTCTGATAACCATTTTCCTTCAAAGTCATTATATTTTAAGGCCTTCATAAAGGCGGGATTCACTGTCTTAAATTGAATGTCTACTGCATTACCCTTATCATCAAATTTTACAAAACAGTGTGCAAATCCATTCTTCATCTCGGTAAAAAGTCGCCTGTACTTCTCTTCACTTGCTAATGCCTCATTTAGGGCATTTTCAAGTTCTTCATTTGTACAGTCAAGTTCTGTATTCTTCTCTAAAAGTTCGTCTTCTGCTTTTCTTCTTCTGACAATTTCATCTTCAAGTTCATTACGAGAGACAAGAGTATTCCTTAAATCATTGGTCATCTTATTAAAGACAGCAGTAACCTCTCCAATTTCATCATCACGAGTATATTTTATCTGCTCTTCAAGATTACCTCTACCGACAATAGATGCTCCTTCCTGAACTATTGAAAGTCCTGCTATCAATTCATAGATAATATGCTTGTATGTATATAAAATGAATAAAACTGTTAGAATAATAAATGCCAACAGGAGTAATCCCAAAAGATGGTATAATACATTAATTTCTTCGGATAGTTCAGATTTAAGTTTCTGTGTCCTGTCTGTTATACTAATAGTTAGAAGATCTGTCTCTGAAATTGCAATATTCTCACTTTCTGCGTTCCTATCGGCAGGATTTATGCTTTTTGCCTGCTCTGAATAGTCAGAAATGAAAGCAGAAAGTTTGTTAAGATTCTGTAATGTCTGATCAATATATATCTGGTCTTCAGGGTTTAGATCTCCAAAATTATTAAGAGAAGTATACATTCTGGATTCAAGATCATCCATATGCTTCTTTTGAATCTCTCCATTGTTGAGGATATAATCATTTGTAATAAATAAAAGTCTATGAGAATCTGTGACTATTGAATTAGCAAGAGAGACCTTATTTTGTAGATCTTCGGTCTGTATTACGACAATTGAAGTGATAATAAATAAAATAAGTAGTATTATACCAAAAAAACACAGCGATAGATCAATTTGTCGTTTTATATACATTATTTCTCCAGATCAGGTATGAAAATAAATTTGTCACTTACATTTCGTAATGGGCCAGAATCAATATAGTCATAATAATCGGGTATATCAGTATTATCTGTTTGATGAGTTGAAACCAGCCATCTTGATATATCATTAATAATACTGATAGAAGATTGACCAAATGTAAGAATTGTTCTCTCCTTATCCCAGGTATTATTAAGCAATCTGAAACTTACTCCATAACTTTTGTTTAAAATCTCTTTTGAATCCTCAGGATCTGCAATTATGTAGTCCTGACTTTTTTTGAGAGCTTTTAGGAACCTTGTAATCAATTCCCTGTTATTTTCAAGATAATCTGAATCACAGGCAAGATACCAGTTGATATACTGGCTTCTCTGTGTATCAAAGATTATTGAATCATCCTCATGTTCATCATAAATCTCATAGATATAAGGTTCCCAATAAAGGCAAGCATCAATATCATTTTTCTCATACATTGCTTCTCCTATTTTATCTATAGGCAGGTAGACCTTCTCGACCTTATTAGGGTCTACATGATTAATCTTGAGTAACCTGTCAAGATAAAATTCTGAAGAATTAGGAATAATTGCAATCTTTTTGCCTTTCAGATCTGACAGACTTTTAATACCGGCTGATTTTAATCCAACCAAATGAAGCCTGGATGTCTGCTGGACAATTGCCACAACCTTTATAGGTTGTTTGTCCATCAGTAATTCAGAGAGAGAATAACCTTGTATTACAGCCAGATCTGTCTTTTTAAATAAATTTAAATTCTTTGCTTCATTTGAAGAATTGGTTTGGACAATAGTTACATTTATTTTTTCATCAGTGAAGTATCCTTTTTCATCGGCAATATCTATAAGATACATATTGTTATAATTACCTGATACTGACACATTATCAAATTCTTTTGTTAAAGAGGTGTTTAATAAAAAGACTACCGATACAAGGATAAAAATTAGGATTATTAGTATTATTATTCCAGTTATCGTTTTCTTTTCGATCATCATTAACGTGCTAATTAATGTTGTTATTCTAAAAAGAGGTTTTGATCTTTTTTTTCAAAATAGATTAATATGATCTTCCAATGAGAGCGACTTTTGAGTTCGGTTTATTGCATATAATGCAGGATCCCGGTGAATTATCAATAATATCAGTCCGAACATCAGTGCCAAGTAAACTTCCATCAGTAATCTTTTCAAGTTCATCTGCGCAGTCACGACATCCACACCAGTGAACGGCAATAACGCCATTTGTAACTGTTTCAGCAAGTTTTTCACGATCTTTTACCATGAAGAGATGCTTCTTTATGTGCTCGTCTGCCTTTGCACGCATATCAACAGAACTGGTCTTAAGTTTCTTATCTATCTCTTCTAAAAGATCTGCACGGTTTATTGGTGCTTTTCCACCAGTCCTCATAACAGACATCACGACATTATTGTCGATATCCTTAGGTCCAATCTCAAGTCGCAGGGGACAGCCACGCATCTCCCAGTAATAGTATTTAGCACCAGGTCTTATATCACGGTCATCAATCTTTGCCCTGTAACCTGCTGCCTTTAGCTCTAAAAGAAGAGTCTGTGCCTCCTTCCTTATCTCATCCTCACGTTTTTTGACAATCACAGGTACAATAACAATCTGAACAGGTGCAACTTCATATGGAAGAATAAGGCCCGTATCGTCGCCGTGCATACTAATTAGTGCTGCAATACAACGTTCAGAGATTCCATAACAGGTCTGGAAACAAAACTCCTGTGAACCATCAATGTTCTCATAGGTGATGTTAAAAGTCCGGGAAAAATGGTCTCCAAGGTGGTGAACAGTTCCAATCTGAAGCGTTCTTCCATCAGGCATTATAGTATCAACTGCAATTGTATAGTCTGCACCTGGAAATTTGTCCCAGTCAGGTCTTTTAGAGATAAGCACCGGAATACAAAGCCTGTCATAAAACTCCTGATAAAGTTTGATTGCTTCTTCTACTGTTTTTTCTGCATCATCCCAGGTTGCATGAACAGTATGAGCTTCTTTAAATGAAGTAATTTCACGAAGTCGGATCAGCGGTCTCGTATGCTTTGTCTCATATCTGAAAGTGTTAACAATCTGGTAATACTTAATTGGCAGATCTGCATGAGAGCGAACCCATAGTGCATAGATTGGATAAATTGCAGTCTCACTTGTTGGCCGGAGGGCAAGTTTCACATCAAGTGGGGTAGTTCCACCATTTGTGACCCAGTAAACCTCTTCTTCAAAACCCTTAATATGTTCGGCCTCTTTCATGAACTCATTTTCTGGAATAAGCAGTGGAAAGAGAGTCTCTTCATGATCCCTGTCCATGAGTTCACGTAAGATCTTATATACTGCTTTTCTTATGCCAAAACCAAAAGGATACCAGACATATAAGCCCTTAACAGGGTAACGGACGTCCATAATCTCCGCCCGCCATAAAATATCATTATACCATTCGGAAAAGTCAGTTTTTGATGGGAGTCCTGCATCCGTATCTTCCATATTTTGCACCTTAAGTTAATACAGATATGACAAGAGGCGTGATAAATGCCTCTATACATGCAGCGACCAAAAGGAAGGGAATAATATACTTCACAAAGAGAAGAGAGAGACGCTTTGCCTCTCCCGCACAGTCACCACTGCCCATTATTTCAACTAACAGTGCATGTCCGACAAGAATACCAAGTGCTCCTGAGAAGAGAAGAGCCGGGATCTCAAAGATACCATGTGGAACAATTCCAAGGATTACTGTTTCTATTCCGGATTTTGCAGAGATTGGTGGAATAATTCCGCCTATAATAAGCCCGTTGAAGAAGAGGACAAAAACCGTCAGCAATCCAAGTGTAATCCCTCCAAGAAAGAGTACAGTACAGGCAAGCAGATTATTAAGAAAGAGTTCAATTGCAAGAAATTCCGGAACATCCATAAACATCTGCCCGGCGACCATATCAGTAAAGAGCGTTATCATCTCTTCCCCAAAATCCGGATATATTAATGTTACAATAAATCCGATAACGCAGCCCAAAATAAAAATTGTGGTTGATATCAGGAATGCTGTCTTCAGACTTAAAAGATTTGTCAAAAGACCGGTTACACGGTCAGTTGAACAATCACGCCCATCATTACCATCAATATCATCAATACGATCAGACATAGAGCACCATCCTCATCATATCACGAATACCAGGAGCCATACCAACCATTATCATTGCAAGAATAATGAGATACCAGATTGCATCTGCATTTTCACGCCGATAGAGTTCAAGGATATAAATTCCGGGAATTATGACTAGTAGTTTTAGCGGAAACATCACAAAGGCAGTTCCTGTAATGTCTATTAGTGCACTTCCAACAACATGCTGCTCAACATATTTGAGTGAATGAAGATCAATTCCAAAACTTGTAGCTGATGCATCAATCATATGTCCAAAGATCAGAAGTTGATAAAGACGGTCTGAAACATATTTCCAGTGAAGGCCATATCTGAGCAGCAGATAGATGATAACCGTTGTAACTGTCGCGACCAAGAGAATTATGCCTGCAACAGATAAATCCACGGTGGCCGATGGAGAGACTACTCCAAAATATAACAAAAACAGGAGTGAGAGAAGAGAGAGCACCCCTCCGCATGCCATAAAGCCCTTCTTATAATCTGAAATAATTGAGAGCCGGTGAGCATACCAGCATAAAAAGAGGGCAACAATCCCGATTACAAAGATAACAAAGAAAATTATCGGCGTTATTAAAAGCATATGCCAGTCTGATGTAATAACCCCGGTGTCTTCAACAACACGTAAAAGCCCGCCAAAGACAACCCATGGGATCAGTGCATAAACAAATTCACGGTCAACGCTGATATTACATCTAATCAACAATCTGTAAACAAGCCAGACAAAGAATATTAATATAAGGGCATATGTGAGAGTATCAACAATAGTATATGGCTGCCCGTATCTGATGGGATCAATGTAATATTTGTATATGAATTCACTAATCATTGCTATGATAAAGATGAGTGCTGATCCAATAAAGATACTCAAGGCCGGAGAGTTCAATAAAGCAAAATGGACCCAGCTTCCACGTGATGTGGTAGTCGGACATAATGCAATCAATCAAATACCAGATGTCTTAAAAGATTTGAAAGTTGGTAAAAAAGGCCTGATAGTAAGTGGTAAGCATACAAAAGAGGTAGCAGGCTCTGCTGTTTCAGCGCTTTTAGACGATTATGAGATAAAAGAGCATAGAGCAGAAAAACTTGACGCTCTATCATTAGAAGAAGGAGAAATCGCCGGAAAAGAGGTAGATTTTTTGATAGGTGTTGGTGGTGGCAGAGTAATCGATTTTGCAAAGATAGTCTCATACAACCTTGACCGGCCGTTTATCAGTGTTCCAACTGCGGCCTCCCATGATGGAATTGTCTCATCGCGTGCTTCCCTTCCAAAAGGCTCTGGAAGTGTATCTGTTCAGGCTCATCCACCAATTGCTGTAATAGCAGACACAACAATTATTGCAAAAGCTCCTCACCGGCTCCTTGCAGCCGGCTGCGCAGATGTTATCTCAAATTATACTGCAATACTTGATTGGGAACTAGCTCACCGGCTTCGGGGTGAGGAGATAAGTGAGTACGCAGTCTCACTCTCCAAGATGACCGCCGAGATACTTGTTAAAAACGCGCACTTGATAAAACCGGGGTCAGAAAAAGCTGCGTGGATAATAGTAAAAGCTCTTGTATCATCTGGGGTTGCTATGAGTATTGCAGGATCTTCTCGGCCGGCATCTGGAGGTGAACACAAATTCAGTCATGCATTTGATGAGATAATGCCTGATAGAGCCCTTCACGGTGAAACATGTGGTATTGGATCAATAATGACAATGTACCTTCACGGTGGTGACTGGAGATCAATCAGGAGTTCACTAAAACAGATTGGAGCTCCCACAACTCCGGCAGATTTAAATATTGATGATGAGATTTTTGTAAAAGCTCTTTTAAAGGCAAAGGAGATCAGACCTGAAAGATATACCATACTTGATATGGGAATAACAGAGGAATCTGCCAGAAACCTTGTTCACATGCTATATGAGGAATGATCCGAAATAAATGAGGATCATCATTGAATAATATTGAGGAATAATTGAAGGGTAATATGGAAAAAAGAAAGAGCAAAGTAACAATTGTTGGAAGTACTTATGCCCACGTTGGTTATCAGTTCATATATGAAGCTAAACTTCCGGAATGTGAATCCTGTTCAATAGAAAAGGTCTGCCATAACCTGGAGCCTGGCAAAAGGTATGAAATTGTAGCTATACGAGCAGCTTCACATGCATGTCCTGTCCATCTGAAAGGAGTTGTAACTGTCGATGTTGTACCTGCAACAATAGAGATGAGACTTCCACCAAATCTTGCAAAAAAGAATACAACCATCACGATAAAACTTCAGAAATGCGATGAAACATGCCGACAATACTTTGAGTGCCATCCTGCAGGTGTAGTTAACGGACAGAGATATATAGTAACAAAAATACTTAACACAGATGAGGTAATGTGCCATGAAGGGCTGGCGCCAGTCCTTGTTCAAATGATCCCTTTGCCTGATGCGTTACCACTATACTCCACATAAATTCATCATTTCACACTTCTTTTTGAGATTAATTAAATAATATCAGTGTTTCAAACTGCGCATTGAAGTTTAGAGAAACACAGAAAAAATCTCGTGTTCTCTTCATTATCTAATCTCCTTAATAAATCAAATAGGAAAAGATATATTCGTGTGTCAGTTGGAATATAAGTTGAGTGTTTCTCAGGTGATAGAGTGCAGAAAGAAGAACTGCTACATTTACACATGTTATTTATCTACATTAAAAAGTACTATGAAAACATCACCAACGAAGAGATACCTACAGGGCGGTACGATAGCCTGCACATCTCGCCGGTGCATATCCACAAGAATAAGAAGTCACATAAAGACGCTATTTTAATTCTTGGTGGGGAATTAGTTGAACACATGAAAAACCATCAGCAGATGCTGGGTCTTTCACAAACTGATATGATAACATCAGAGATTGCTGCAGAAAACTAATGGTATGGGGACCGAAACCGCTTTGCGGGATATTATCTCCCAGATCCTATTTTTAAAACCCAAAGGCCGGCCCGCAGTTCGAAAGATTGTTGCCGGTGTTTGTAAAAAATATCATCTATCCTGTTATCCGAAGAATTCAGAGATATTTGCCGCGGCAACTGATGAAGAAAAAGACCTGCTTCGAAATATTCTACTTGTAAAACCATCACGGACACTATCAGGAGTAGCACCGGTTGCAGTCATGACTTCGCCGTCTCCCTGTCCTCATGGAATCTGCCTTCCGTGCCCTGGCGGTCCTAACCATCCGTTTAACTCTCCACAAAGTTACACCGGCGGTGAACCAGCCGCAAGACGTGCAATCCTTCACAATTATGATCCGTACGATCAGGTAAGTGCACGTCTGAAACAGTTTGAGGCCCTTGGTCATCATGTTGATAAAGCAGAACTGATTGTCATGGGCGGGACAATGACAGCACGTGAGAAGAGTTATCAGCAGAGTTTTGTCTCCGAATGCATAAGGGCAATGAATGAATACGGTGGAAACACCCCTGTTGGTGATGTTTTTACCGCAAATGAGACATCTCATGTCAGATGCATCGCAATAACCTTTGAAACAAGACCTGACTGGTGTAAGGAAGATCATATCAAAGAGATGTTAAATCTTGGCGTTACAAAAGTTGAGATTGGCGTTCAACATCTTGATAACAGGATACTTTTAAGAAACCGCAGGGGATGCACGGTAGAAGATGTTGTAAAAGCCAACACACTTCTTCGTAATGCCGGGATAAAGGTCGGTTTTCATATGATGCCAAACCTTCCGGGAAGCACAATAGAAGCTGATAAGGCGATGTTTAAGACACTCTTTGAGGATGAAAGGTTCAAACCTGATTTTCTAAAGATTTATCCAACACTTGTAACTCCGGGAACAGAGATTGAAGATCTTCTAAATAAGGGTGAATACCAGACATATGACGAATCTGAACTAATTGATCTTGTTGCATATGCAAAGGAGAATATCCCTGAGTACTGTCGTCTCTCAAGAATCCAGCGAGATATTCCGGCAGACAAGATTGTCTCCGGTTCTCCTCATTCAAATTTCCGTGAATTAGTGCAAAAGAGGCTTGCCGAACGTGGAGGCATCTGCCACTGTATAAGATGCCGGGAAATTGGGCGGGTGAAAGATGAAACCAGCCATGATAAGATGAACAATACTGATAAAATAGATAACACTGATGAAATAAAAATGCTCTCCTATGACTGTTGCAATGGAAAGGAGTTTTTCATATCAGCTGTATCCGGCAACGCTCTTACAGGCTTTACAAGAATGAGATATCCGGGAGAGACTGATTACTGGGTTGAAAACACTGAGGATTCGGCCTTTATCCGCGAACTTCATGTATATGGAATGATGGTTCCAATTGGAAAAGAAGGATCAGGGAATAACAAGCAACATCAGCATTATGGCAGAAAACTTCTGAAAATTGCCGAAGAAAAAGCCGAAGATGATGGTTACCGGAGAATTTCTATCATGGCAGGTATTGGGGTCAGGCCATATTATAGACGCCTGGGTTATGAAAGATGTGGGCCATATATGACTAAGCAAATATGAAGGCTGGAACACGTACCTTCATCAGAGATTGTTTCACGGATTATTATGATAAAAACCTAATTTCTCCTCCATCTTCACCTGAAAATCGTGAATTTGGATTTATATTCTTTGATGATAGTTATCCTGAAAACATCTGGATGAAAAGGCATCTTGGTTTTAACGGAAAGGAAGATGTACAGAGATATGTAAAAAGCATGATTCCTGCTCATGCTTACTACTCAACTGCTTACTATGAGAATCCTGGAGCTCCAACAATGGCCGCCAAGGGCTGGCTTGGTGCAGACCTTATCTTTGATCTTGATGCAGACCACCTGATGAGAGGCTCATATAAGGCAATGCTTGAGAGAATCAAGGAAGAAGCAGTCAAGTTGATAAACGTCCTCACCGAGGAATTTGGAATAGACAACAGATACATGAAGATCGTCTTCTCAGGCGGAAGGGGTTATCATATTCATGTCTTTGACATCGCATTTCGTTCATATACATCACAGGAAAGACGTGAAATTGTGGACTATATTTGTGGAACAGGAATCTCACCTTCAATCCTGAATGATTACAAAAAAGGCAGAAAAGGCTGGCATGAAAGACTCCGTTTATCACTTCTGAAATACCTTTCCTCTTGTGAAGCAAGACCAAAAAAAGAGGTAATCAAAGAGATTACAGCCTTCCCTGGGATAGGGCAGACAAGAAGTGAAAGATTTGTACAGATGATTCCCGAACTTATCGATGACCTGAAGAATAATCCAGATAAAATAAATACCAAAGACCAGACTTTCGATGCCATTGCAACCGTTCTTCTCTCTGAAAAGACAAGTCCATTATACCTGATGATAAAAGAAGCCGGAATTCAGGCTGATGAACCAGTAACTACAGATATCCGCCGTCTTATTCGTCTTCCAGGATCCCTGCATGCAAAATCCGGATTTCGCGTGACAACTATTGGAATTAAAGAACTCTATGAATTTAATCCGTTAATTGATGCAGTACCTTTCGGAGACCGGCCTGTAAAAATTGACTCATCTGGTAATTATACAGTATCACTCCTTGACAATGACTGGATGGTACCAAAAGGAGTAACTTTAGTGCCTGAAGCAGTCGCATTATATATGTGTTGTAGAGGCATGGCTGAAATTGGAGGTGACCGGCCTGTATCTTGACGAAATAAGGCGGATACTGCTTGAGGAGCGTGATAGTGGAACGCTTACCCAGATTCCTGTTGACATCTATCAGGAGACAAACATAACCATAAAAGAACTCCAGGAAGAAGTCTATGCACAGGACGATCCATTCTCCGGTGAAGCCGGGCGAATCATCGAAGAAGTGTCAAGTATCAGGGTCACTATCGATGAGATCTTTAGGATTAGATCTGAGAAGATAATCTCACTTGCACAGAATCAGTCAGACGGCCAGTTCATCAACCGTGAGGAGCTGCGATCACTGATCCCTGCTGAAATGACACTGCTAAATAGTGTAGTTGATGCAATACGGGTTAGCAGAGAATCTCTCATCGAATGGAAGACCTCAAAGATTACTCCGGTATCTCCCCCTCCTCCTGTATATGAGCCGCGGGAAGTGTATGACACTAATAATTCTGACTCTGAATATGAGCAGGAACATCAGGGCGATGATGAGATATCACATGCCATATCAGATGAGATATCTGATTCAGGTGTTCATGGTATTGACGCAGGTGCTTTTGGTGAGAAAAGCGCACGTGCTGCGATAGAGCGCGCAGGTCCCCCCAATGAGTTTGAAGAAGAACTGATCTCTGATAATAACTCTGTATTTCCCTATTCTCTTGTCAGAGTCTTAAGTGGAATGGAACCTTTCATGGGTGTTGACAGTAATACCTATGAGATAGCAGCTGGAGATATCATTACATTACCCACACGAAATGCGGAAGTTTTGATTGAACGCAACATAGTGTTAAATATCAATCAAGGATAATTAAATAGGTATTTCTACAATCCTGTCGAGGCAAAAATCATGAAGATGCCACAAAAATTTAAAACCTACTGCCCGTATTGTCGCAGTCATCAGGAACACGAAGTCGAAAAAGTCAAAAAGGGGAAGACCACCGGCCTTCACTGGATTGATCGCCAGAAAGCCCGCAGAGGGAAGATTGGAAACATGGGAAAATTCTCAAAGGTTCCTGGAGGAGACAAGCCGACAAAGAAGATTAACGTTCGATACCGCTGCACTGCATGTAAGAAGGCACACCTTCGCGAAGGATTCAGAGCTGGCAAGTTCGAAATGAAAGAGTAAAGTAACCGGAGTGATATCATGGTACAATCAAAACGAGAAAACAGAAGCAAATTCCTCAAAGTCAAATGCCCGGACTGTGAGAACGAACAGATAATATTTGAAAAGGCATCTTCCACAGTTAACTGTGTAGTATGCGGCACAAACCTTTCAACTCCGACCGGTGGAAAGGCACAAATCAAAGCAGAAATCGTATCCACATTTGAGTGATATTTAGATGGATGAGAGAGAGTGGCCTGAAGTTGGAGAACTGGTTGTCTGTTCAGTCAAGACCGTAAAGGATTTTGTAGCCTTTGTCAACCTTGATGAGTACAACGATCGTGAAGGCCTTATTCCAATATCTGAGATAGCGAGAGGCTGGATCAAATATATCCGTGATCATATCAGGGAAGGACAGAAGGTCGTCTGTAAAGTCCTGAACGTTGATACCCAGAAAGGCCACATCGATCTCTCGCTTAAAGATGTCAACGAACATCAAAGACGAGATACAATACAGATCTGGAAGAATGAATCCAAAGCCAGGAAATGGATAGGATTTGCAGCGAAAGCAGTAGATAAGGAAGATGAGATCCCCCATATTACCGAAGTATTATATCATGAATATGGGGAACTTTATCGTGCTTTTGAAGATTTTGTCAGAAGTGGAAGAAGCACTATTGATAAACTTGGTCTTTCAAAAGAAATTTCTGATTCTTTATTTACCATTGCATCAGATAATGTAAAACTTCCAACTGTCACAATTCAGGGTGATCTTTTCCTCCGGTGTACAAACCCAGATGGTGTAAACATCATTAGAAGGGCTCTTAGAAGCGCTGAGCCCAAGGTTAGTGAAGTAACCATCACAATCATCTATCTTGGTGCACCAAATTACCGGATAAAAGTAACTGCATCAAATTATAAAGACGCTGAAAGAGCCCTTGAAAAGGCTTCAGGTGCTGCGATTGGTGTTCTTAAAAGAGCTGGTGGAGAAGGAAAATTCACCCGTAAGGCAAAAGCTGGAAAAGCAGTATGAAAGGACATATCAGGCAGTGTCCGGTTGATAAAATCTATACTCTTTCTGATACCTGCAAAATCTGCGGCCACCCTACAGTGACCCCACACCCTGCAAGGTATTCGCCGCAGGATAATTATGGAAAATACCGGAGACTTGCCCGATGATAGATGACATCACTATCACTTTTATTAATTCAACTCCTGAAGAATCTTGTTCTGCTCCTGTTTTGATAGAAGGTCTTCCGGGAATTGGTCATGTTGGAAAACTTGTCGTTGAACATATGGTTCACGAACTTGGCTGTACAAAAATAGCTGAGATTCATTCCATTTACCTTCCCCCGCAGGTTATCATAGAAGAAAACGGGGTAGTTCGACTTTGCAATAATGAAATCTGGAGATCAGAGAGCGAAAATGGAACTTTTCTCTTCCTAATTGGAGATTTTCAGGCAACATCCAACGAAGGTCACTACCTTTTATCAGATACCTATGTATCCATTGCCGAAAAACTTGGAGTAAAGAGGATCTACACAATTGGAGGATATGGTGTTGGTCATTTTCTTGAAACTCCAAGAGTAATATCGGCTGTAAATAATGAAGCATTAAAAGAACAGGTAAAAACAGCCGGCGCTGTCTTTGAGCCCGGTGAACCTGGAGGCGGAATTATTGGAGCGGCAGGTCTGATGCTTGGAATGTCTGTACCGCTTGGAATTGAAGGAATATGTCTGATGGGTGAAACATCCGGATATTTAGTTGATCCAAAAAGTGCAACAAAGGTGCTATCAGTTCTATCAACGCTTTTAAACATAAAAATTGATAACTCCAAATTAACAGAGAGGGCAGCTGAGATGGAAGTCGCAATTCAGCGAATGGTAGAACAAGAAAGCAAAAAAGATGAAGAACTCTCATATATCGGTTAATGATGATAGTAGCAGCAGATCTGCATATTCATTCACTTTTTTCAATGGCCTCATCCTCGCGGATGCTCCCTGATGCGATAATAAACGGATGTCTGATTAAAGGGATATCAATTATCGGAACTGGTGATATATTACAGCCTAAATGGCGGGATATGTGGAAAAAAGCTCTTAAAATAACAGATCTCACTGATATTGTAGCAATTCCAACCACAGAAGTTGAAGGCATAAAACGCGTGCATCACTGTGTTATTCTTCCGGACTTTGAGGCAGCAGAAGAACTTGCAGACCGGTTTAAAGGAGATAGCAAAAACATTGATACTAATGGAAGACCGCACATTTCCCTCACCGGTGAGGAAATAATAGGTGAGGTTCATGATGTTGGTGGAATTTGTGGCCCGGCTCATGCTTTTACGCCATATACTGCTCTTTATGGTGCATATGACTCATTAAAAGCCTGTTATGGCGATGAAAAAGTAGACTTTCTTGAACTTGGGCTCTCTGCTGATACAAGTTATGGTCAGATGATAAAAGAACTTGATAATATCCCATTTCTCTCAAATTCTGATGCACACAGTCCGGATCCTGCAAAACTTGGACGAGAATTTACTAAATTGGAGTTAAAAAGTTTTGACATTTCCGGTGTGATAAATGCAGTTAGATCCAACAATATTGTGATGAACGCCGGTTTTTTCCCAGAAGAAGGAAAATATAACCGGACCGGGTGCACACGATGCTATAAAGAATTCACACTATCTGAGGCGAATAGCAATAGATGGAAATGCCCGGATGATGGCGGTATTATTAAAAAAGGAGTTCGTGATAGAGCAATAGAACTTGCCGGAGAGAATATGAAGGCCTCTGGCCGCCCGCCCTATCTACATATCATTCCGCTAATTGAGATAATACAAAAAAATCTACATACCGCCTCCCCAACGACAGGAAAATGTAAAAGAATGTATGAGCAGTGTATACAGACACTTGGAAATGAGATAGAAATATTGACCAAAGTCTCACCGGAAGAGATAAGGAAGATCTCACCAGAACTTGAATGCGCTATCATCTCTTTTAGGGAGGGAAATCTAATACTTCATCCAGGGCTTGGCGGGAGGTATGGTTCCTTCGAAATCCCATTGAACTCTTTCTAAATTAGCATATTTTCAATATTTTTTAATTTTTTACAAATTTTTTTTTAATTTTTTTTTAGATAAATCGAGATATTTCTGGTACACCGGTATCCACCAGTATATTACTTATATCGAACTATTAATCTCTCTTAACTACTTACATGATAAGAATGATTAAGGTCCATAGGGATATCTGTGCCTATTGTGGTTGCTGTGTTTCATGCTGCCCTGAAGGTGCTCTTGAATTAATTGATGCGTATTTAGAAGTTGATGAAAATACGTGCAAGACCTGTGGTATTTGTGTTCGTGTCTGTCCTCTT
>CAYSSW010000042.1:0-20952 GCA_964434005.1 uncultured Methanospirillum sp. | reverse complement strand
CGTGAGATAAAAGAGGAGAATGGAAGGGCACCTGTGATCTTTGAACATATGGCAGAGCGGCCGGAAACACTTCTATCGCATCTGCTATACAAAAATGCTGTGCTCAAAACCGGAACACTTGAACCTAAAATTGTAGAATTGATAAGTCTTGCTGTCTCTTCAGCCTTAAGATGTAATTATTGTATTAATTATCATATTCATGCCGCTTTAAGGAAAGGCGCCAATAAAGATGAGATACTTGAAGCTGTGCTTATCGGAGGCCTGACTTCTCAGGCAGCAGTTCTTGCTGATGCATATCGGACATATTCTGAAACAATGGATGAATGTCCTGAAGATTGCCCTGAGTGTGCGCTGCATGTACCAAAAAATCTTAATGAAAGAGACGGGGATTAGATTTCCGCGTCCTGTTATCAGTCTCCTTTCCGGGTTTTACAAGTGCGTCAGGGCCGTATCCAATAAGATCTCTTCTCCCTTCTCTAATAAGTGCCTGTGTTATAATTACACTGTTTCGTGGATCTTTCCAGTGTAATATTGCTCTCTGCTCTTTTTTTTCTGTAAGGGATGGAATATGTACTTTTTTCATAGTTTTAGGATCAATACCGGTTGCATACATACAGGTTGATTCGGTCATCGGTGATGGAGTAAAATCCTGAACCTGTTCTGTATACATATCGTTATCACGAAGGTATTCTGAAAGTTTTATCATATCAGCAACTGTGCAGCCCGGATGGCCTGAAATAAGATATGGAACAAGATACTGACGTGGGTTTTGGTTTTTCCAGATCTTTTCAAATTGCATCCTAAATCCTTCAAAAATGTGGTGGGAGGGTTTATTCATAAGTTTAAGGACATTTTCAGAGATATGTTCTGGGGCAATCTTCAGGTGCCCTGATACAAAACCACAGATCTTTCTAATACTATCAGTGTCATCAGGAATTTTATCATATCGTATACCTGATCCGATAAACACATGTTTTACACCAGGTATATCTTTTGCTGCATTAAGAAGGTTTAGATAGTCGTTAAAACCTGATTTTACAGATTTACAGTTGATACATTCTTTATCAGTACATGCCCCGGATTCCTGCCATTTTTTGCAGTTATCTCCATACATATTGGCACTTGGGCCCCCGACATCAGATATTGTTCCTCGAAAATCCTTAAGCCGTGCAATTTTTTCGATCTCTAAAAGTATTGACTCCGGACTTCTTGATTGAATGATTCTTCCCTGATGGAGGGCTATTGAACAGAATGAACAGTTACCATAACAACCTCTATGAGACTGAACTGAAAACTTAACAGTAGCAAGGGCAGGAATTTCCTCTTTATATGATGGATGGGCAAGCCTTCGATATGGAAGATTATAGATCTCATCAATCTCGGAGGTTCTCAGAGGACTAACAGGTCTGTTCTGGATGATTGCAGTTTTTGGATGCATCTGAAGGATGCTGCGTCCGCTTTTAAAATTCTGCTCTCTTTTTATAATATTCCATGCTTTGCAAAAAAGTTCAGGGTTTTCTCGGATATTTTTGACTTCCTGATATGAAGGAATAACCGCAATATCAGGTGAGTTAACAAGTTCATGGGCATTATGGATTGAGGTTTTATAAACCGTTCCAGAAATGTCAGTAAGCGTCGAGATTTTTTCTCCGGAAGAAAGCCTGTTTGCAATTTCCAATAGTTGTTTCTCTCCGTTTCCATATACTAATAAATTTGCAGGAGCATCAGCGATAATTGACTGTCGAACTTTATTACTCCAGTAATCATAATGTGCAAATCTTCGAAGAGATGCCTCTACCCCGCCGGTAATGATTGGAACTTCTGGAAAAGTTCTGTGAATTATATCAGAGTATACAAGTGTTGCCCTGTCTGGCCGGAGAAGTCGTCCACCCGGAGAATATGCATCAGTATGTCGCCTCTTTCCTGCAGCAGTATAATGGCATATCATCGAGTCCATTGTTCCGGCTGACACCGAAAAGAAAAGATTAGGTGTCCCTAAAGATAAAAAAGAGTCATTTACTGTGATATCCGGCTGTGCCATGACAGCAACAGTATAACCTTCATTCCAGAGTGTTCTTCCAAGAATTGCAGATGCAAAGGAGGGATGATCTACATAAGCATCACCGGATACAAGAATAATATCAGGGTTTTCAATACCTAATCTGTCAAGTTCAACTCTGCTTGCCGGTAAAAATGGAGGTTGTTTTAATTTTGCCACAGTTTTCGCTTATAAGGTTAAAACTCCGACAATTCTAAGTTTTTCATTTTCAAGATAATGAAGTACTATCTTGTTCCCTGGAATATAGATAAATTCACGTTCAAATGAAAGTGTAATAGTAGCCAAATGCCAGTTATCTCCATTTTCAATATTAGTGATACGCGCCGGGAGAAATTGCATCCAATGACCTGCATATACCACCATCTGTTCCTTCAATGGTTCAGGCCAGTAGGGAATAATCTCTGCTTTACCAGTTACAGTAAGGGCTACTTTTATATTTTTATCTGCAGAGAGAACATATCCTCTATCAAGGTCATCAGACTCTATTCCTTTAAGAGCAATACCAACCCTGGCTCCTGGTCCTGCAATATCTGTATCATCGTCATGCATCTGAATAGATCTAACCTGACATGTCCGGTTTATTGGAAATACATTCAATTGATCATGTTTTTTGATTGTTCCGCCATTAACACACCCAAGGATTACTGTTCCAATTCCTTTTACATTGAAATGGTGATCAATTGGAACAATTCCCGGATTTTCCGGTAGTGTTTCGGGAAGAGAAGATGCATCATGAAAAAGACGTTCACGGAGAACTACCATATCATCTTCAATCTGCTCATACTTTTCAAGAACAGTGCCTTTGATGAGAGGCATAATCTGGGAGATATCTATGTAATTTCTAAGAATCAGATATCCGCCAGATACACCCGCAGCGTTTAGCATGAGAATACATTCTCCAAGTTTTGCAGTTACGGCATCGATTACAACAATTGCTTTTTCGGCAAGGGATGCAGTATAGAAGAGTGAAGAGAGTTTTTCAGGATATCTGGATGGTTCAATAAGCGTTAATGTGACATTTCCCTTTTTCATGTTGTAAAAGGTGATATCTGTTGATGTTCCTTTTTTTCCAAGTTCTTTTGCAAACCCGTCAGGTCCAATAACTGCAATATTTAGATTTGACATTTATTATTAATGGATCATTATGGTTCTTGATAGTTCCCGCGAGTAAAAAGTATAGCATTTATAGAGAGAGAATTAAGTGATATTATAATATGAAGATACTCATCGCAGTTCCTCCCGAAAAATTCAGGGAAGAAGAATTATTTATACCGGCAAAAATTTTTCAAGATAGAAAAACGAATTTTGATCTGGCTTCAACTCATGTCGGGTTTGTAATGGGTATCCTTGGAAAACAGGCCAAGGTTAACAGAACTTTTGAGGATCTATTGATTAAGGGATCCGATGAGTATTATGCACTTGTAATAATTGGAGGACCTGGAACCCAGATTCATCTCTGGAATAATCGTCATCTGCATGAACTTATCAGAATATTTTCGAAGAAAGGAAAAGTTATTGCAGGAATTGATAATGCACCGCTTGTTATTGCAAAGGCAGGAATACTCAAGAAAAAAGAAGCAACTGTAACTCCAGGCCCCCTGATTCGTGAAATGATGATAGAAGATGTTATTATTGTTAATAAACCGGTCTTTTTCAAGGATAAAGTGGTCACAGCTCAGGGTGTTAATACTGCAGAAGAGTTTGCAACGGTTATTTTAAAATATCAGACCGAAGATCCCGAATTTGTCGGGACCAAAAGTAAAGCAGGGTTTGAATTCTAATCTCTTTTTTTGATAATCGCAGGATTAACTCTATTGCTCGATCGTATTAATCAATTATTTAACATTTAACAATTCCATATTATCATCAGTTTTTGGCAGGTACTTTGAAAGGTACTTCGACAGGTTCAAGCATTCGAGAAAGCAATTATAGATATAATCATATGGTCCATAGAGAATCTATGTTTAAAAAGAATTCTAACAATTTAAGCCGTATTTTTCTTGGATTACTGTTGATAATATCTCTATTAACAGTAACTGCGTGCTATGCAGATAAGGCAGCCACAACTCTCACAATCAGCGTAGTTCCACAGAATCCAGATGATGGTATGCCATATACAGTTTCGGGAAAGCTGACTGCGGGTAGTGAACCACTTGGTAATAAGAAGATAATTTTAGAGACTACCTCTACTGACAAGCTGAATGATGATTCATATTCGAATATTGTTCAAACTGAAACAAAGAGGGATGGTTCATACTGGTTTTACAGGCCACGAATAAATGGTGAGAAAGCAGTAAAAGTAATCTTTATTGGTAATGATCTGTATAACAAGGCACAAAGCAATCCAGTTGTTGTTGATCCCGCTCCAAATAAGGGTTTAAGTGGAAAGACCGGCAGTATCATGGTTATGAGTGATCCACAGGGCGCAGATATTTATATCAATGAAATAATGTCCGGAGTTACCCCAACCACTGTTGGAAAACTTTCTGCCGGACCCCATGATATGATCCTTGTAAAGGAGGGTTACCAGAACGAAAGCGTTGAGATCTATATAGCTCCTGAAGAAACAGTGACAACTTCTATCTCATTAAACCCTGCCGGACTTGGACTTACACAGAGTGGAGCTTCTGCGCATCTTACAATGAATAAGCCATCAATTTATGAAATGATGAAAGGCGAACCGATCTTTGCATATAACCAGAATACTCTTGGAATCAGTGTATACCAGAATGCATCAGTGATGAACAATACCCAGGTGTCAGTCAGGTATACAAATGATTCATTTGGAAAAGGTTACTCAATAGCTGTTACCACTCGTGATTAAACAAATCTTTTTTTGCTCTGGTAAATGACATTAATACCAGAAGTCAGGTTTAGGAGGATAATGCTGTGCAGGTATCGATGAAACTTGAAGTGGTTGACAGTCCTGGTCAATTGATAGAGGCGCTTAAGCCCATATCAGAAATGGGCGGCAATATTAAGACTGTAATTCATGAGCATGACCTAAATGGTGAAGGCGTGTCTCTTGGAGTTGAGGTTGTAATAGAGATTCCAGAAGAAAGACTTGAGGGTCTTATTGATCTTTTCCATGAAAGGGGAGTCAATATTCTTAAGATGGGAGAGGAGAGACTTGGTTATCATCAGGATGTCATTATCATTGGTCACCTGGTTCATACTAATCTTGGTGATACTGTTGACAGAATTGACAGTACCGGATTTGCTGAAGTTACCGGAATGAATCTATCAATGCCTGCAATTGATGATAGGACATCTGCACAGTTTACAATAAAGGCGCTCTCACATGTCCATATGGAAAAAGCACTCTCACTTCTTCGTGGAGTTGCTGCACAAAAAAACTTTCTGTTAATTGAGCCACTGGAGTTTTAAATGCTTGATAGTAGTTCCAATAAGCCAATGAAGATAGCACTTTTAGGAACAGGTTCTGTTGGAAAAGGAATCCTAAAGATCCTTGCAACGAAGGAGACTGGTCTCACCCTAACCGGTGTTGCAGATTCAAGATCAGCCCTTATAGCAGAACCAAACACTACACTTTCTCCATCAGAAATTCTATCTAAAAAAGCGAAGACAGGACTCTGTGGAGAAAAAGGGTTAACCTGCACAGATGTTGTCAATAAGGCTGATTATGACCTGCTTGTTGAAGTAACTCCAACTGATGCACTAACCGGTGAGCCTGCTCTTTCATCAATTAAGACAGCACTTTCACGTGGATGTCATGTTGTTACCTCAAATAAAGGACCGGTTGCCTTAAGATATGATGAATTGCATCGACTTGCAATCAAAAATCATGTTGAGTTCAAATATGAAGCGACTGTTGCAGGAGCAATACCAATTCTTCACACTCTTCAGCATGGCCTATGTGGTAATGAAATCCTTGGTATTTATGGGGTTTTAAACGGGACATGCAACTATATTCTGACAAGAATGGCAGAGGAAGGGCTTTCATACCGGCAGGCCCTTGATGAAGCAAGAGCTCTTGGATATGCAGAGGCAGATCCTACATATGATGTAAAAGGAATTGATGCGGGAATAAAACTCGTAATTCTTGCAAATACTGTATTTCATAAGAACCTTTCATTGTCTGATATTGATATTACAGGGATTGATCTGCTTACCGAAGGGGCATTAAGACTTGCAGAACAACAGGATTCGACAATTAGGTTAATTGGAGAGATTGTCCCCGAAAAAAATCTCTATCGTCTTTCACCAAGAATTTTGACAAAGAACCATCCTCTTGTTGTCCGGGGATCACTTAATGCTCTGATTGTAAGAACTGATCTTGCAGGAGATCTTGTGTTTGTTGGAAAAGGGGCTGGTTCAACAGAGACAGCCAGTGCAGTAATTGGTGATATTCTTTTTATTAGAGACAGAGCTTTTTAGTGTAATTTAATATGGATGGAGTTATTGGACGACGGAGAGTATACCTTTCGCTTATGCAAAGACTTACCCTTGAGAAGGGGAAGTTTACAATTGAAGAACTTGCAGAGATTGCAGATCTTCCACGTAGCACTGCACGTGACTGGGTAATACGTCTTTCTGGTGAAGGCTGTCTTGCTGTTATTAAAAAGCCTCATGGCAGAGTTCCCGGAGAGTATGTTGCTGTTAGTGCTACACCAGAGACTGCCTGTCGGAAAATATTTACTGCGGTTGAAGGGGATATGGTTGAGGTTGTGCATGAATGTCTGAGTAGTTCATGTGCTGCTTTTTGTGCTTTTCATCATGGATTGGGTCAGAAATGGGGAAAAAAAGGAATTTTCCGTGATGGGACTCTACTTCGTGAATTTATTCCAATGGGAAGTCTTGAACAGGTGGTTGGACTTTTGCCTCTTCCTGCAGTTTCAATAATTCGTGTATGGCAGGAAAAGGATGAAATAATTCAACAGATAAAGTCAATTGGTGGCCCGGCTTTTTCATTAACTGCTATGATGGGACGCGCAAGTGGAGTGAAAGATGTAACATTTGTGCGGCATGAAAACTATACTGAAGGTTTAATAAGGACACAGGCACTTTCTCACCTGATAATCGGGGTTGATGATACTGATGATGATGGAAATGGAGCAACTTTTTCGTTAACAATTGCTCTACTTCAACATCTGTCGGCGATAAAGGGTGTTTATCCAATATGCCATCATGTAATCATGCTATATCCGAAAATTTTTAGTAAAACTGCCGGTAATTCTTGCAGTAGTATAGAACTTGCCGTGGTCCCGGGTATTGTTGAAAAGGTATGTGAAGAGTGCACCAGATTTGTAAGTGATGAAAGCCTCTCATCAGAGTGGGGGGTTGCTATAAAGCATGGGTTTTTGATTAGTGCTTCACTTGCCCGGTATGGGGAGAGTGCCCGTAGTATGAAAGTCTCATGTGAAGAGGCAATTATGTGCGCATCTGACAATGGAATATTACTCATGGGAGGCCAAGGTAAAATCGGCGCTCTTGGTGCAATTTCGCTTTCAAGGCAACCTGTGACCGTTCAACTTGATCCTTCAATATCAGTAGTCAGTTGAATGGTTTTAACTTTTTATGAACAGTCCTTTGTATCCATGTTACTAAACTAATAGTATGAGTAAGAATTCATCATCGTGGATGAAACCAGTTTATGGTTTAGTCCTTGTTATTGTAATGGCGACAGCACTTTTATGTGCAGGTTGCACCTCACAGTCTGAAACCTCAACAGCAACTAATGCAACAGAGACTTCAACTCCTGGACAGGCATCTGTCGGAGATCTTGTGTCACTTGACTATATTGGAACTCTTGATGATGGTACAGTCTTTGATTCATCAGAGAATAGGTCACCATTCCAGTTTATTCTTGGATCAGGCAATGCTATTGAAGGCTTTGATAACGGAATCCGTGGCATGAAAGTTGGTGAAGTGAAGAAGTTTAATGTCCAATCTGAACAGGCATATGGTGAATACGATCCAACAAGAATTCAGGTTTTCCCAATTGATTTTATCCCTGAAGGTGAGAATGTTTCTATCGGAGACAGTATCACTCTGTTTAATGGTCAGGCATACTATCAGTCAAAGATAATTGCACTTAATGAGACAAATGTTACCTTTGATCTTAACAGCCCTCTTGCAGGAAAGGATCTGAACTTTGAAGTAACCCTTGTAGAACTTATTCCAGCAGATCAGGTTGAGAGTTACTTAAGTCAGCTTGAAGCAGAGCAGAATACAACTGCTTAATTTTTTTCACTTTTTTCCTTTTGGGATTGTTGTTCATTTTGAACTCTTAAAAATTTAGCAATGGTTAATCTAAATCCAATTTGGAGTAGTATCAGTTTGTAACCGGTATACACAATTATGATGAAATATTTTGAAGTTTTCGGGTAATGATAAAACCTGACTTTTCCACTATCAAAAATGAAAATTTCCTAATGGACTATTGAATAGCCTGAAAATGCGGCAAATATTAACGAAAATCTTCAAAAAATGTTATCAGATTTAACAGTTGAGATATATTCGTTGATGAGGAGAGCAAAAAAGTTCATTTACTCAATTTATGATACCATCAATACGATGTTTTTGTAAATAATTGGGTGATATCAGAATAGTTTGATGGAATAAGTAAAACTGGCAATAATTATTCAATAAAATTATGGAAAAACTGTAATTGCAATGGACTTATCATGCATCTGAAGTCAAAATAGCAAAGTTAGGATAGAAATGAGAACACTGCATATAATTTATCTTCCTTTAATTCGATAAACCTGTTACTTCTATTGGTAAGACCCACATTATCAAAAGATTTTATTTTCGAGAATATATGTCATATAACCACGAATTTTACATATTAAGAAAAAATTAGCAATTATTAATCAGAATTCTATTTGGAGATACAATCTGATTGTTAGCAGTAACCGGTTCAAATGTCGGTATGATAAGTTCTGCTGACACTATGATGAAATATTTTGAAGTTCCTGTTTTTGATGGTATTGACAGAACACTGTTAATGACTCTTTCCTCTCCTGGTTTAAATGGTCCGGTTACTTCTTCAAGGGAAAGACTAGCGTCATCAGAAGTTATTCTCCTATCATTAGACAGGTAATAGTGTATCAGGAATGTGTCTGCCGGATAACCTCCAACATTTTTGATAACAACAGTTACTGGTATTGTTTCTGAAAGACATGAAGAATCGGGAATCTCAAGTGAAACAAGATCAAGATCAAGATATCGTGAAGCAGGTGCTGTCTCATTAACTGGTTCCCTATCCGTTGATTCTGGTGTAATAGTCATTTCAGTTGCTACTTCTCTAACTGTTGGTTCAGGTGTTAATGTTGGTTCTGTAACTACTTCATTAACAGTCGTATCTGGAATTACAACAGTCTCATTAACTGTGGATCCCTGTGTTACAGTTATTTCAGTTGCTACTTCGCTAACTGTTGGTTCAGTTACTACAACGCTATCAGTCTTGGTATTGACAGAAAGTGGGTAATAATCAATGTTTTTCGGGCCAATGGAATATGGAACATCAATAATACCATCTCCGTTTAGATCATTAGCCGTCTGTGAATAACCTTGGTTATCAGGAGTAAGCCATGCATTGCCGGCAATGCTATTTCCACCAACAATATTAATCCCGGTAATTGGCTCAATATTCCAAACATTTGCAAATTCATCATTAATTATCGCATTAAACTTGCTATTAAGCAGATTATTGTATACTGTATTCGCACTTGACTGGAAGAGTCCAAGACCAATTTCATTATTAGTGAATGTATTCCCGGATATTTTATTCTTAAGTGACTGGTCAAATCTGATACCATATTCAACATTATCAATAAAGTTACAATTGGAGATTTCTCCATCCTGTTCCTTGTAATACCAGATACCAGTATCAAATCCTTTTACAGTCAGATTCTTAATTACAATATTCTGGATGTTTTTACTGATATCAGCTTTAATGCCTACTGAAAAACCAGTGGAACTTCCAGATAATGTCTTACCATTACCATCAAGCGTAACATCAGAACAGGTTATCTGGAAGACATCATTAAGGCCATATACATCAATATCTCTCTGTAAGATATAAATCCCAGGTTTTTCTAATTTTCCTTCAGAATAAACCGGAGTGAAATCATCACTTTTCAGATCACCAACATATACAATAGATTCGCTGACAAATCTGTTGTTTTCAGTGTTTTCTTCAGGGAAAAAATCAGATGCATCGATCTTGACAATTACCTGATATTTGCCTGGATAAACCGTTTTTGGGATAGTATAACTCTTAGAAAAACGTTTTGACTCACCAGAACCAAGCATTGTGTCAATAATATCATTGCCAATATGAGCAACAACTGCATCTTCACGGCCTTCTTTTGTAAGGAGGGTTCTAATCCGGTATCCTGAAGCTTCACGTCCTCCATCATTTTTGACTATTACACTTAAAACAACTCGTTGATCAGGCACTTTTCCAATTGCAATTTTACCGTGTTCTGTTGCATCAATTGAGACATTACACTCAGTAATAATTAGATCAGGCCCTGATTGATTCACCTTTACCGCGCTTACTGTTGTTGTAAGAAGCAGAATTATCAACAGTACAACAAGAAAGCCTGATATTCGTATTAAATCATTTCTTTGTCTCATCCATCTCCAGTTCATTAAACTCCCCCTTGAGTCAAACCCAATATATTAGATATTGCTTGGTTTATATTTAAAAACAGGTAAATGATACCTATTTCGATTTTTTAAAAAACTGACAACTTATCAGCAAGCAAAAGAAAATGTGGGAGGAGGGATTCGAACCCCCGAACGCCTTCGCGATAGGACCCTAAATCCTACTCCTTTGACCTGGCTCGGATACTCCCACACAAAAAATGAGAACTTATTCCTCATCTTCGTGAGGAGTTCTCTTCTCCATGGCCTCTTTTACCTGTGCCTGGAGTTTATCAAACTTTTCCTGAATTAGTTTTTCCTGTTTCTCAATTGATGATGTTCGGAGTTCAAAGCCATCTATTTTCTCATTAAGACCTGTTATTACTGCATCTTTTGGTTTCTGCATGACAACATTACCAATAGTCATATATATAACAGCATCCTCTTTTGCATCATCAAGTTCTTCAAGTGCTCTTCTTGCTTCCTTAACAGCCAGTTCATATTGGCCTTTTTGAGATGCCACAGTTTGAAGCTGTTGTTGCATCTGTGAAAGCATGTTAATCTGGTTCTGAATTTTTGGAGATACGGTATTCATTTCAGGACTCCTGTTCCTGTTTGTCTATCTGATTTGATCTTTACAGTTTTTAGATATGACGACCATCTCTGATGCTACCAATAATAACCTGAGCCATGTATTAAGGGCAGCCCTTAAAGCTGTGATATCGTCTGCTTTAATCCTGATTTCCATTGAATCAGGGCCTGTTATGACACAAGTACCCTCTGATCTTGAGAGTTCTTCTGTTTCACTTTCAGGGCTTAAGGCTGCTTGAATAATCCCTGCATCTTCGGTTATAATGGAAAAAACCGCTTCATGCATCATTCAGGGTAAGATTTATTCTTCGCCGCTGTGGGCCGTCAAAGATCAAAACATTCTCACGGTTGTCTTTTTTGTCAATTTCCAATAATGAAACTGGAAAATATCTCGATAATGTGGTGTAAAACCCGGCATCAGTTGTGCGAAGTCCTTTCTGAAATTTGTCATTTCTGACAGCAGGTGAAATTTTTTTAACTGCGCGTTTAATTATTGGTTCTCCCTCAAAATAAGCACACATTTCAATCGAATTTCCCTCACTTGTTATTACAAGGAAAAAAGGATCTTCCTCTGCAATCTCACGCAGCCCATGTTTACCTCTTGGTAGATATGTTGCATCAAGCGTAAATGCAAGGTCACGTGCAAGTGCACGAAGACCTGCTTTTGGCCGACGGGAGGTTGTGACAAGAGTCATCTTGCCTTTATGTCCTTTATAGCGGCTCCACGTTCTTTGAAAAGAATACGGTGCCCGCAAAACGGACAACGCACATTGACATCTATCTCTACCTTTTGTTTACACCTTGCACATTTATACGAGCAGGGCATGGCAGGTCTATACCTCCTTTACTGACCTTTCAATAGTACGGAGGGCAACCTTTAGACCCGGGGTTACCGGTGCGTATGCGCCACCTGCAAACTTGAAGGAACACTTGCGGCATTCCCAGATTCCAGTCCCAGTGCGTTTGACTGATTCATTATCACATCTTGGACAGGTGTGAACTCCCTTACTGTTTACTTCAATATCACGAACTCTCTTTCTGATAAATCGACCATATCTTGGCCCATAACGGCCGGTTGATCCAGAAATCCTCCCCTTTGCCTTAACTCTGCCTTTTGCCATATCCTATACCTCAATGATGTCCTCTATATTTTGCTTGGAATGCACTTATAACTTCTCTTCAGGTAAACAAATTATCAATATTATTACCTGATAATTTTGGTTTCTGCTTCCCCTTTACTTACCTTGTTGATGAGATCATAGAAATCATTTTGAATTCCTGCAGGAATTGTTACAACACAGATCCATGATCCATCAGCTTGCCATTCTTCTTTTTCAATTGTCGCAGCTGCTGAAATGTCACCATATGCTTTGGGAGCATGATCAGCTGGAATTTTTATGGCAAGTTTTAATTCATCAAATTTGATTGGAATGAGCGGTCTCAGGTGTTTCATCACATCTTTGACCTGTTCTTCTACATTTTTGAATGGGTCAATACTAACTCTTGCCTCTTCCATAGCCATATCAATGCGCTGTGGTGGATGTGGATGACCGGTCTGCGGATTAATTGCATTGCGTGCGATAAAGTTAATTATCTGTCTTCTCTTCTCTGCAATTTTTGCTTTTCGCTGCTCGGCAGTTAGGTGAATCTCTCCTTTTAAGATGATTTTCTTTGCAATCTCTTCAAAGTCAGTAGTGGCAAAGACTTTCTTTAAGGATTCCTCTGATGCCCTGTCTGCCTGAGAGGAGTTTTCAAAAATTTCCATTGCAGCAACAACATCTTCCATTGGAAGATCTTCACCTGATCTAACCTTTGCTGCAAGATCAGGATCAACAAGAAGTTCAAACTTCTCACCATGTGATTCAAGTCTTGCAACAACTGCTTTATCTAATGATATCATCACATTCCCTTCAGAATTTACTCTTCATCGGCTGGTTTTTCAACATTCGTCTTATCAGTTTCAGGAGTTACATCTGATGTTTTCACATATTTTGCAACTTCTTCACGACTCATCTTTCTAAAGGTTCCTTCTTTCTTAGTAATAACACCGATCTCTACGGTATTTACATCAAATTTACCTTCAGTTGCTTCATTTAATGCTTTAAAACCAAGAGCAATTATCTCATCAACAGATACATCATAGTTATACTCTTCTTCAAAGAGTTTCATGACAGCCGGACGTCCAGTTCCAATACCGGTTGCTTTGTATTCAAGGAGTGTTCCACTTGGATCAGTCTCAAAGAGTCTGAATTCACCATCAGACATACCGGTTATTAGAAGAGCAGTTCCATATGGACGCGCTCCACCAAACTGGGTGTAAGTCTGCATGTGATCTCCAAGTTTCTTCGCAAGTGTTTCAACATCAATTGGTTCATCATATGAAACACGATTTATCTGCGCCTCAACACGTGCTCTATCAACAAGTGACCTGGCGTCTCCGACAAGTCCGGAAGATGCAACACCAATGTGTTCGTCAATTCTGAAAATTTTCTCGATTGAATTGGCTTCAAGAAGTCTGCTTGTAATTCTCTTGTCAACGATGAGGACTACACCATCCCGGCATTTAATTCCGACTGCTGTTGTGCCTCGTTTGACGGCTTCGCGTGCATATTCAACCTGATATAACCGCCCGTCAGGGCTGAAAACAGTGATTGCACGATCATATGCTGCCTGATTATTATTCATCATAATTTATGGCCTCAATATCGTTTTCAGTGATATATCTTGGAATCTCATGATTTATTCCCTTTTCTTTAAGATCAATTCGACCCATTTTATCCATTTTCCCGGAAAAGGATGATCCATTGATTACGACATTAACCATCCGTAGTTCTGCCGTTTTGGATAAAAGTCGCTCAATCTCTTTTTTTAGGGTAATAATTGTTCCGGATTCCTTAATGGTGTGGATGGCTACATTCCTGCCACTGATCTTTGTTATAGCTGATAGTGCTGCAAGTGTCCGTTTTTCAGTTCCTCGGGCGCATCGAACAATTACATAATCCTCTTTCTGGAAGAGAACAGATGGCCATGCAACTGCTGTCAGGGCATCACCTGAAAGAGATCTCATAGAATCCGATATTGCTATAAAGATCTCTTTTGAATCAAAGAGATTCTCTGAATAGTCATCGGTAACTGCTTTCATCAGGATATATCGATGGTTTTCCCTAAGTGCAGGATTTAATCTCACAAAACCTCCCATACAGGGCCGGTTCTACTCAATAATTCTTCAACCGTTGCAAAAGATTCCCAGGCTATATCCTCTCCAAGAGATTCAAAAAGAAGCGCATCAATAGCCCTCGAACTTCTGATATCAGTTATGGTTAAAGCGCCACTTGAGATAGTTAATGGAAACTCAAATCTATGATAGAGTGTCAGAATTTCGTGATATCTACGGATAATCTTCTGCCTTGGTGTTCCGGTCAGATGTACTAACGGAAAAGTGCACAGATCTATGGCAATGCCTCTATCTGCGGCAAGTTTTGCGCAAAATCGGTCAAAACCATCTTTTGGAGTCCGTTCAATACCTGATAGGATCAAGACTCCATTTGTGTTTAACGCCGTCCTGTTCTGGCGGTTTTCGTCAGCTCTGACAATAATCAGATCATCAGGTCTTTGTCTGATTGCAAGAGATACCTGCTTTTGAAATTCTTTTGCAGAGGCGTTAATCAACTGACCGGAATGAACAGTAAAATTTGGAATCTGAACATTCTGATGCTTTTCAGAGATGGCAACCATTCCAGAAAATCCAAGATGTGAGAGTTCTAATGCAAACCTGTTATGACTGACATTTCCTATTGGAAATGGAAAGATACCTGCATCTGTTACAGACATTAAAAAAAGATTATTTGGCCCGGTTGGCATTGGAACGGACTGATGGGCGGCACTTTTCGGTACCAAATCCACGAGTGCGCATTCCACGGCCTTTTACACCGGCACTGGTTTTTCCACGTTCTGCACGACCACGCTGGGTGTTGTTACAGATCCAGTTCAGGTTACTGTCATTGATGATTGATGGATGGTTTGGATCAACTAAAATGACCTCATACCACTTGTGCTTTCCATCCTGACCAACCCAGTATGAGTTAAGAGTTTCCATGTTTGGATATTTACGGCAGGCGCGTTCTTCAGCAATACGCTGGATGCTCTTGCCCATGGTCTTCTTGTTAACTCCCATACGTGCGGTTCGACGTCCACGAGTGTAACGAGCTGCACGGCGTCCACCACGGCGTACTTTTACTCTTACAACAACAATACCCTGTTTTGCCTTATATCCAAGACTTCGTGCTCGGTCTATTCTTGTTGGACGACGAATTCTAACTACACTACCTTCTCTGCGCCAGACCTGGAGTCTGTCCCATAAAAGGGCCTTCACGCCAGTCTTTTCCGGAACTTTCCATGCGTCCCGGACATATGCGTACATCGATTTTGCCATAATTCACCAAAGGTTCAGCCATAATAATGGCTACATTCCTTACGGGACTAATCCCGTGAGTCTTTATTAGTTTGTTATTGCAGTATTTAACTGCCCCGTTAATCACCTATTTTATTATCTATTCACCATTTCATCAAAAAAATAGGTTTTAATCTGTCTTATATTGCCTTTTTTATCTTTTCAACCACGTGAATGTCTGATATTTTTGTTACTGGATACTGACCGTTCTCATCCTTTTCAGCTGATTTTACCATATCCCATACTGTTAAGAGAGCTACTGATACTCCGGTCAGAGCTTCCATCTCAACACCTGTCCTCCCGGCAAGTGACACCGTAACTTCACAGGTGATTGTAGTATCAGATACATTAAACGCAATGTCAATACCTGAAACGGGAATCGGATGACACATTGGGATAATTCTTGAAGTGTCCTTTACTGCCAGCGCGGCTGCAACCCTTGCTGTTGCCAGTACATTTCCTTTTATGACAGTTCCTTCATTGATTGCCTTTATTGTCTCTTTTCGCAGGGTAATGACGCCTGATGCTGTTGCCCTTCGGTATACGATATCTTTTTCAGAGATGTTTACCATCCGGACAGCATCTCCGTCTATATGTGTGAATTCTGTCATATTACTTCAGTTTTGTCTGTTTCAGTATAGAGGACTTTTGGGATTTCAAGAAGTATGTCTGTTGCAGTAAGACCATATCCAAAAGATAGTGCGGCTCTCTCTCCTGCAATGCCTACTGCATAAGAGCCTATGCATCCTGCTTCAAATGCTGATAGAGAAACCATAAGAGCTCCACATACACCTGCAAGGATATCTCCTGTTCCTCCAACAGTCATTGCCGGATCTCCGGTTAAGTTAAATTTCACATGATCTCCATCACTTATGATGTCTACCGGTCCTTTGAGTAATACAGTTCCTGGAAAGGTTTCGTCATTTATGTCACTTTTCAAAATTTCTGCGCGTGTAATAATATCATTATCTACGGATCTTTTTGTGATCCGATTATATTCTCCGGCATGTGGTGTATAAAGAGTGGATTCAAGCGCTGTTGGTAAGGGATTATTGAGTGCATCAGCATCAAAAACTGCTTTTTTGCAGTGTGGTCCAAGTGTGAGGATAATATCGCTGACATTTTTGCCAAGACCAGGACCTGCGACAACAACATCAGCCTCATGACAGTATGGAATAAGAGTGTCAATATCTGCATCAGAGAGAACAGGACCATCTGCTTTTACATGAATGAGATTTGGATCTAAAACATTAGCCGGTGAAAAAACTCTTACAATGTCAGCACCGGCGCGTAATGCTGCAAGTCCGGCAAGAGAGGGGGCTCCATGATATGGGCCCCCTCCAATAATCAGGATATTTCCTCCAATACCTTTGTGAACCTCACTGTCACGCTTTTTGATAAGAAGAGGATCTCCTCTGCCTGTGCAGATTTCAGCCTGAATTGGAATCCCTATGTCACATACAATATTATTGGGGTTATCTTTTTTTGGACGGTGAAATGCAGCAACCTTTGTTGCGGTTATGCCACAAGTTTCAACATCCGCAGAAATTACGGGTTTTTTGCTCTGATTGGCAAGTCTTACGCATGTTTTTATGGGATCACGAATATTTCCATGACTTCCAATACCAAGAAGTGCGTCACCGATGATATCTGCTGATGTAAAAAGAGATGAGATCTCGTGTGAATTTAGTTCATCAGTGCATTTAAATGGAATTATTTTCACAGCCGTTGCTTTGAGACAGTTTAATTGATTTCGGGTATCAGGACTCATATTTTGGCCGTCATAATAGAGGACAGTCACATCCATCTCCCATTGAAGATGCCTTGCTGCAACCATGCCATCTCCACCATTGTTGCCTTTACCGCAGAGCATGAGAAGTTTTGTCTGTTCTTCTGCATTTTGTTTTATTGTCTTTATTATTGCTGCAAATTCTGATCCTGCCTTTTCCATGAGCATTTCAGAATTACACCCAAATGCCTGTGCATTTGTGTCAACAATTCTCATCTGTGCTTCTTTAATGATGCCAGTCTCTTTAAATTGTAATATTCGCGCCTTATCATTCCAGAAATTTTTCGCATTTTTTGTCATCCACAGATCTCCCTTTTCTAATTCAGACTCCAACAATAATAAATGAGTTTTGAGGGAGATATCAGGGCCGGTGCCGATCTCATAAAAGAGCATGATTCGGCTACCATTATTTCGCATATCGATGCTGATGGTATTTCCAGTGAATCAATTCTTTCAATTGCTCTGAAAAGAGCAGGAATATCAGTCAAAAGTGTTTTTGTACGGCAACTTGATCCACTTACAATACCCGAAATTCCACATGACAAAAGCCTTAAAATCTTCTCAGATTTAGGTTCTGGCCAGAAGGCAATGCTTACCGAGGGGGGAATAACGCCAGATAATGCACTTATTATTGACCATCATGTGATTCAGGATGCGGATGTCAATTTCCCGGAAGTTAATTGTCTATCATATGGACATGAGAAGATGAGCGCTGCAGGAGTTTCCTATTTTGTTGCAAGGGATTTAGATTCTGCAAATACTGATCTTGCCAAACTATCAATCATTGGAAATATCGGGGATATGATGGACAGGGAAAACCTCTGCCTGACAGGGCCTGCAAAAGAGATCTTAAATGATGGAATTAAAGCTAAAAATGTTAAGTATGTAGAGAAAGACCTGAATATTTACGGAATATCCTCACGGCCTGTTACCCAGGCTATTGCTTATTCAGATGATCTTGAGATTCCAGGAGTTTCAAGAGATGTTGATGGTGCACGTATGTTTCTTGAAAAGATCGGGATGAAACCTCTTCTGAATGGAAGATGGCCGGCCTGGGAAGAACTCCCACAACCAGATAAACAGATTATTGTTTCTTCAATTGTTGATCAGATGGTTGCAAATGGTTGTGATACAAGTCGTTTGTTCTCTGATCATTACATCTTCACTGACGAGAAGATGATTAATGCGCCCCTTCGAAATGCCTCGGAGTTTGCAACACTGCTCAATTCATGCGGGAGATGGAAGAGACCTGAACTTGGAGGTCAGATCTGCCGCGGTGATAGATCAGTTGCGTACCGGGATGCTGAACACATGCTTCGTAATCATCGTGGGAAGATTCGTGAGGTAATGACATATATTACTGATACCGGAGTTACTGAACTCTCACATATCTCTTTTATTCATGTTCATGATCTCTTCCCTGACACAATTGTAGGTATAGGAGCAGGAATGGCTCTTTCACGTTTAAATCCGGAAAAACCTATTCTAATTATGTGCGAAGACTCGTTAGATCCCAATAATACAAAAATTTCAATGAGAACCAAACCTGATGTTATTGCAAAGGGAGTTGATCTTCAAAGAGCCTTATCT
This sequence comes from uncultured Methanospirillum sp., assembly GCA_964434005.1. GTDB lineage: Archaea > Halobacteriota > Methanomicrobia > Methanomicrobiales > Methanospirillaceae > Methanospirillum. Next base: position 1,857 of record CAYSSW010000042.1, on the reverse strand, counting down.
GGTGCCTGTATTAAATTTGAAGGCTCAAGTGGCGGAGGACATCGGATTGCAGCCGGAGCTTTTATTTCAAAGCAGTTCGAGCAAGAGTTTATCGAAGAAGTAAATCGTATAATAGGGCAGCAGTATGCTTCAAAGAATTAGAACAATTGCTGATTATCAGTTTGGAAAATCGGCAGGGGTTATGATATTTCCGGATGATTCGCGCTTTATTGCATCAAGGCGTGGTGAGGTGAGACAGGTTCTTTTGGGTAAGGAAAGATTATGCACACTTCGTGCTCATGATGGGAGGTTAACCCTAGGCCTTGCAGGGGCAAAGCGCTACCATGATTCTTTTTCCTATCCAAAGGCTCGTGTAAGTGTACAGGATGATGCCGTGCCTTTTGTTAGTGCTGGTAAAAGCGTCTTTTCAAGGCACATTATGTTTGCTGATCCTGAACTGATGGCAGGCGATGAGGTTTTAATCGTTGATTCTGATGATAATCTTATTGCTGTTGGAAGTGCAATGCTCTGCGGTAGAGAAATGATGGCTTTCTCAACTGGAATGGCAGTTTCGGTGCGAAAGGGAATATTACAGAAGAGTTAAAGAAGAATTATAGGCAAAATTTCGAATTAAGTGAGGATATTGAGGATAATATGATACCTGGAATGAATCCACGAAGAATGAAACAGGCAATGAAGCAACTTGGCATGGACATTAAGCAAATTGAAGGCGTAGAAGAGGTTATTATCAAAACAACTTCTGGTACATATGTTTTTTCAGATGCCGAAGTAACACAGATGAAGATGCAGGGAAATCTTTCCTGGCAGATTAGTGGAAGTGAACCGACTTTTACTGAGAAAGAGACTGTAATTCCTGATGAAGATGTGAAACTAGTTGCAGAGCAGGCTGGTGCAACAGAAGAGCAGGCAAGATCTGCTCTTGTTGAATCTAAAGGCGACATTGCTGAAGCTATTGTAAAGCTCTCAGCCTGATCTATGGTAATTGGAGCAGGAGATCCTGTAATTCTGTCATCTGGGGATAAAAGAATCCTTGTGATGGCAGGTGCCGATAAGATTGGGACAGATATCGGACTTATTGATCCATCAGAACTTATCGGGAAGAATCCAGGTGATTTTATCTGTAATCATTCAGGCAGGGAGCTGTATATCAGGATTCCAGGGCCTGTTGACTTTTTTGAGCAGGTGTCACGGACCGGCGCTCCTATGCTTCCGCGTGATATTGGTCTAATCATTGGTATGACCGGGATGAACAAGCACTCCAGGGTACTTGATGCAGGAACCGGATCAGGTGTTGCCACTATTTTTTTTGCAGGTGTTGCCGGCCATGTTACAAGTTTTGAAAAACGTGAAGAATTTGCTGAATCTGCTGCAAAAAACGTGGCACTAACCAAGCTTTCAAACATTACTCTTATGACGGGGGATATGCTTTCTGCAACAGGTGAATATGAGATTGTACACCTTGATCTTGCCCTTACGGCTGCTCATGTCAGGCATGCATATGAATTACTGACTCCTGGTGGATATCTGGCATGTTACACTCCGTTTTTTGAACAGATGGCCATTGCATATGATACAGCATTTTCACTTTTTGAGAGTGTAACATCTCATGAATGGACAATGCGGGAGATGGATAGAAGTTCGCGTGGAACACGGCCATCAACAAGGGTCTGTCATAGCGGTTACATAACTATAGCCCGGAAATAACTCCGGAGATCTCATCTTTTTTGGGGATGCAAAACCTGCTTGAAGTGGGAGGGTTTTGAAAAGTTTATGAGGGGGGAATCAAGTTGATAACTCCTGTCCTGGCATGTTACACTCCGTTTTTTGAACAGATGGCCATTGCATATGATACAGCAT
>CAYSSW010000041.1:0-22198 GCA_964434005.1 uncultured Methanospirillum sp. | reverse complement strand
GTACTTATGATTTACCTTCCGGGTTGATCATGGGGGTTATGCAACAGCCTCTATAATAAGAAAAAACTTAAAAACTCATGTGAAGCATGTATAATTCACAATATCTATAATATAATTTTATTGGAAAAGGGGGAGAATGAAAGGACTTCATCTTATTGCAGATTTATATGATTGTAGTTGTGTTGATGAACTATTAATTGATAAAAAGACTCTTGAAGAGATCTGTATTTCTGATTGTAAAACAACCGGACTTACTCCAATTGGATCCTACTTTTATCAGTTTTATATGGATAATGGGGATAAAGCCGGGGTTACCGGGAGTGTAGTGCTAGCCGAATCTCATCTTGCAATCCATACATGGCCTGAAAATGCAGGTGTAACGCTTGATGTATATGTCTGTAATTATAGTAGAGATAACAGTGACAGGGCAAGAGAGTTATTTAATAGTATCATTAAGAAGTTAAATCCTGAAAAGATTCAAAAAACCGAACTGGTCAGGGGAGATCAAAATGGCCACAAGACTATTTCTTCGTGATATTTATGATAGATAATAGATCAGATTTTCTTATTGAATATTTAAATCCAGATAGTGGGTTTTTTTTTAGAAAAGGGCAACTACTTGAGAGAGGTGAGAGTGAATTTCAGAGTTATGAGGTCTATGATTCTCCTCAATTTGGAAAACTCTTTACTCTTGATAACTGTTTTATGACCTCTGAAAAAGAGGAGTTTTTCTATCATGAAAATATCATTCATATCCCCGCTGTAACTCATCCATCTCCTGAATCTGCATTAATTATTGGAGGAGGGGATGGTGGAGCAGCAGAAGAACTACTAAAACATAAATCAATCAAACATGTTGTTCTTGTTGAACTTGACAAAAAAGTAATCGAAATCTCAAAAAAGTATCTTTCTTCTATCCATAACGGGGTGCTATATGATGACAAACTTGAGATTAGAATCGAAGATGGAATTAAATATGTAAATATTGAAGGGCCAGCAGCAGGAAAAAAATTTGATCTGATTGTACTTGATCTTACAGATCCTGTCGGACCTGCAATAGAACTCTATACAGCAGCATTTTTTAAAGCCTGCAAGATACTTTTAACAGATTCCGGAGCAATGACTCTTCACATTGGTCCACCGGTTTTTGCACCAGAAAGAGTTGCAATGCTTATTAAGAACCTGACAGATGTTTTTACTATTGTTCGGCCATATTTCATATACACTCCGCTTTATGGAAGTCTTTGGGGGATGGCAATTGCATCTGAAACCCTTGATCCACTAACTCTTAGCGTTTCTGAAGTGGACAGACGTCTTGTCGACCGGAAAATCTCAAATCTGAAATACTATAATGGTGAAACTCACAAGGCAGTTTTTGCACTCCCTGGATTTATCAAAGAACTCATCAAACTTTAACACAGAAAAACCTGATAAATTGGCTGGTCAAATATACCTATATGTTATCATCTAAAAGTTTTATAATAGCAATAATTCTCATAATTTTTATTACCGTGCAGTGTAATGGCGAATGGAAGGATATAAACTCCAATCTTACCGTTATCTCTTATGATGAAAATACGGTAATTACACAGAACACAACACTTACAGCCGGATGGATAAAAGCACACTTATCTCAATATGGAGGAGACAATAATACTATTCAGTATGAATGCTGCGACAATTTGGATAATATCTCCGCAAAAGTCTATGGTGTGCCCTTAAAAGAGATAACAGATCAGGTTGGAGGAGTGGATAAAAAAGGCTGGATTAAACTGAGTTCACAAGATGGAAATTTCGTTAATCTTCCACCTGTTGCTATATATCATACCCCGGCAGGGATTGGAACAGCTGTTCTTGCCTATAATGTGTCATCAGATATTCCAACAAATGATGGTTATCAACTGTTTTTCATCAATCAGAAGGGTATTTTTACAACCGATGAGATGATTTCAGTTTTTCCTGAAGTTTACTGGGGATATTCAGATACGAAAAATGGCACTCTGCCATCAGCCTGTGGCCTTTATTTAAAGGACATTAACAAGGTTGAAGTTTTCTCTCCTTCATATGCAGAATGGAATCTGATAATTATTGGTAAATCTGCTCGTGTTATATCATCTGATGAGTTTTCAGATATTTTATCTGGTCAGACTGTAAATTGGACTGATTCAGATAAGGCCTTATGGAGTGGAATTCCACTCTACAGATTAGCAGGTCTTGTAGATGATGAGAATCCTGATACATTTAATACTGATTTGGCAAACAGAGGATACAACATAATTTTAACTTCAAGTGACGGAGATGAAGTTAATCTTACATCTGGGCAGATTGCCTATAATGACCGTATATTTATTGCCAATAAGATAGGAGATGGACAAATTATGCCAAAATTTGGAGATTTCCCATTAAAACTTGCTGGAAGTGACCTCAAACCTGAAGAGCAAATAGGAGGAATAATTAAAATTTATTTAAGATTCCCTATATAATTTCATCAGGAATCCTTTATACAAGCAGGACAAATGAAAAGCCATGTACCATATGTGGGGAATAAAATATCTAACATCTCTTATATTTCTGACAGCCCTTATCTCTTCTGCAATTGCTTCAACTAATGTTATTAATCAGGGAGGAGATGTCTTTCTTGGTGAGGACGGACTTGATTTATCCAATGCAGTACCTTTTCCATTTGACGCTGTTGCTTATTTTCCGGCCGGATCCAACATTCGATCAACTGCTCCGGAGGAGATTGTAAAGATCAATGATAATGGCTTTTCTGCATCACCTTCTCTTTATTCTGGTTTAACAGGGCCATGGTATCAGTGGAACAGTGCATTGGCAAGCCCCGGAAACATCGCTTTTTATTTGAGAGTTCCAAAAGTTGAGATAAGAGTTCTTGATAAAAACACAATGAATGTAATCTCCGGTGGAACAATTTCAAAAGGAACACCTCTTCTCTTTCAGGCTAACACAAATATGGCATCAGTAAAAAACCGGCCATATTATAATCAGGCAACAGATGGGGTCTTTGATATACTTGTAAATACTCCGTCCGGAGGCACACTTTCAAGTATTCCAACAAAATATAGGGGAGAGTATCAACTTACAAGACTTACTCCTGACAATAATCCGGATTATTTCCCTGATATTAATTCAGGAGGCTTTGATACTGATTCTGAATATAGTGTGCTCTCAAAAAATTCCGGGATATATATTATAACTCCAAGAGTTACTCTTAATAATATTGATTCAAATCTTGCCGGAACAGAGTACCTAAAAGAGATCAGAGGCACTGAACTGATGATTGGCTCAGGCAATGTTGCCCTGACCGGCGATACCACAGTAACACGTGGAAATTCATTCAGCGTGAAAATTACAGGAAGTCCTGGAATTCCTGTATATATCTGGGTATCATCATCAGTATCCGGTGAAAGGGGAGATCAGCCTCCAATGATCTTATTTGCACAGGACGGAGTGGTTCAGGACTCACCAGATGGTCCATATAATATTGGATATACAACTGTTCAGTCTGAAGGAGGAAAACAGATTCTATCACTTGTTCCAGCACAGCCATATAATGGAGTTAAGTATTATGCAATGGTGACTCCTGACAATAATGGAGTTAGAACAGTTGAATTTAAAACCTCCGAGGCCACCCGTGATGGAAGATATTCTATTCATATCGAAGGTATGAAAGCTTCTGGTAGTCAGAAAGCAACTGACAGTATTGATGTAACCGTAAAGAAGGGATCTGTTAGTCTGAGCTCAGGCGGGAGTTCCTGGACCATGGGTGAGGAAATTCGCCTTTCAGGAATCAATAGCGGATCATGTGATACCTATCTCTTCATTACCGGCCCAAATCTCCCATCTGCAGGTGGATCACTTGAAAGACCGTTTGATGAAGTTCAAAATAACAACCCATACTCGTTTACAAAGGCAGAAGGTGATTGTGAGACCTGGGATTATAAATTTAGAACTGGAAACTTAGGGCTTGATGCTGGAACCTATACAATTTTTGCAGTGTCAGCTCCTGTAGATAAAAATCATCTGGCAGATAATGCCTATGAAACTATATCATTAAATCTTAAAAGACCAACTGTTCAGGTTAAACAAGGACCATCTACTATTGCAGCCGGTGATCCTCTCTATATTACAGGCACAAGTAAAGGAAACAGCGGAAATGTTGCTATCTGGATATTTGGTAAAAACAAAGTGTATTACAATACCGTTTCTGTTGAATCTGATGGATATTTTGAATATAAATTGTCTGGTGCAATTACTGAGTCATTAATATCAGGGGACTATTTTATCATTGTTCAACACCCGATGCATAATGGAGAATTTAATATCTGGCCTGATGGTGCCCGCGAGTTAGTGCTTGGTTCATATCCCTATTATGGGGCACCACAGTTCAGGATTGCAGGTCCTGGCGCACTTGACAGTAGTAGTGCTGCATCAGCACTTTTAACTGCCCTTCAAAGTCCATACATCGATGATACCTATTCAACAATAGATGTCAGGATACTCTCACCAAAGATTACACTTGAGAGTAACAGATTTGTTCAGTATTATAATGAGCCGGTGATAATTTCTGGAACCACAAATCTTGCAGTAGATGACAGACTACTTATTGAGATAACTGACAATTCATTTGCCCCGTCTTCTAAGAACAGTTATTCATCTTCAGATGGATATTCACAGACTGTTGAGGTATATTCAGAAAATGATGGAACAAGAGCATTTACTCTTACAATTCCTGCAGGAAGATTAAAAACCGGTGAATACAGGATATTTGTTCAGGCTGTTACATTATCTGCAACCGATTCGGGATTATTAACTGTAACTGCAGAACCCAGATCAACAATAACTCCAGTATTGACGCAGGTAGTGACTCCTGTTGTAACCAAGACAGCATCAGGACCGACAACCAATGGAAGCATTTCGGTATTAAAGACACAATCACCTGCTAATGTGTCAGCCATTGTTCCGTTAAGTAATAGCGGAAATATATCAGTATTAAAAACAATTGAATCAGTATCTCCAACAAATTTAGAAAAAAACGGGACAATAATTACAAACGACGGGAAAATATCTCCAATTATAACAGAAGAACCAAAAACTACTACCGCCACCCACCAGGATGAAGGAATGGTTATTGTAATTCCTCAAAATGTTTTACCATTCCTGCTTGTTGGAACAGGAATTGTTACAGGATTATTAATTGCGGGTATTATAGTGGCTTTAAGATCTCGAAAAATAAAAACAGAATCAGAAAACAAAGATGAGGATAATGAAAAAACTGGTGATAATTTCGAAGATAATGATGAAAAATAAGGTTCATTGATAAATATGGATAAACTCGGAAAGAGCATTACCAAATTTTTCATGACTTAAATCAGTGTAGTCCCTTTTTATGATATTAAACAATTTTTTTGTGCCATCAACTGTTGTCATTATCCCAACCCTTTCTACTCTTATTACAAGTTTCTCCTCTTCCATTATTTCGAAATATGGCAGTATATAATAATGGGGGACATGTAAATATTCTGCAAGTCTGCGTATTGCGGGGAATTTCACCTTAATTCCTTCTTTTTCAATAGTAATTGAAAGAGATTCATCCTCAAGATAAATTATTACCGCAGTTTCAAATAATAATTCCACTGACAAGGCAGACATTTGCAATACATTTTGTTATCGTACTATAACTTATTAACTGACTAAATTAAACAAAATTTGTTACCCGGAATAATATAGAGGACTTAATAGTCTTGAAAATCAAGTACATAAGAATGGATATATCTCCTGTGGGAGTGATCAGAACTCCCTTTACTAGTCCGGAAGGAATGCCTGTTCAACCCTGTGGAGCCATTGGAACGGAAGGAACAATAGATCTTTTACCAGAATATTTGGAAGGACTAAAAGATATTGACGGTTTTGAAAGACTTTTTCTTATATATCAATTTCATAAATGTACTGGAAGTAGTCTTACAGTAATTCCATATCTTGATACTGTTTCTCATGGAATTTTTGCAACAAGATCTCCAAAACGTCCAAATCTAATTGGTATCTCAGTTGTCAGATTAAAAGAGGTAAGAGATAATAAAATTATAGTGCTTGATATTGATGTCCTTGATGGAACACCATTACTTGATATAAAACCTTATGTTCCGGATTTTGATAGTTATCCTGGTTCAAAAGCCGGATGGCTTGAAAAGGCACAGAAGAATGCTGTTATAAAAAGAGCAGATAAAAGGTTTCATTAATTTATATCTCTCCCTGTTCATTTTTCAGTAACATCATACTGATGTTAATGGCAGTAAATATTAGTTGGAGCCCGATTATCACGCTGATTAAGGCAAGGATTGCATAGGTCATCTGTGAAAGCGGAAAGCCCATCATTCCTATCCATGATGAAAATACATAGAGCCCGGCAATAAACCCAATAATCATGATAATTGCTCCAATAAAAAGCATGATTTCAAGACTCTGGTATTTGAATATTTTTTGAAAACAATGGCCGCAATCATCAAACCCATTATAGACTGCATAAGATTTGATAATCAAACCAGACAAGAGAAATTGTGTTCCCCCAACAAGGAAAAGCCCACCAAGAATAAAGCTATGTACTGCCTGCTCTTCTACCTGAAGGAACATTAATAATGATAAAATGAGACCAATTCCCATCGCAATGAAAAGAACTCCCGGTACCATAAGAAACCGTAAAGGTCTCATAAGCAGGATAAATCTTACATGACGCCAGCCATCAGCAAAACTATGCAGTTTTGAAGGACCTTTTCGAGGATAATACGTAATTGGAATCTCTGCAAATTTTAATCCTTTTTTAGCAGCTTCAACAAGCATTTCAGAGGCAAATTCCATTCCACCGGTATGGAGTGATAGTTTATTTAGAGCCTCATTACTTATTGCCCGAAAACCACTATGAGTATCACTAAATTTTGTTTGAAATGCAAAGTTTAACATTCTTGTAAGCAGTGGGTTTCCAATATACTTGTGAAGTGATGGCATTGATCCCTTAAGAATTGTCCCTTTAAGACGCGAGCCGATGACCATATCAGCTTTGCCATCAAGAATAGGCTGTACCATTTCTGGAACAATCGAAAAATCATAGGTATCATCAGCATCTCCAATAATTATCACTCTGCCTTTTGCATGAGGAAAGGCAGACAGATAGGCATTTCCATATCCACGTTTTTCAGGATGAATTATTCGGGCACCAAATGATCTTGCAATCTCTGTTGTTTTGTCTGTTGATGAATCTGCAATTATTATTTCATATGATAATCCTGCCTTTGTACAGGAATCCCGAATTTTTGTAAGGCATGAACCAATTGTTTCTTCTTCGTTTAATGCTGGAATAATTATTGATATTATAGGGTCCATTTCAAAAGTGCCTCAATCACTCATATATGATTAAGCCTGTACCCTTAAAAAAATAGGGAACTCTTCATAAGATCCATCTGATACTTATTTCTATTATCTGAGTGTAATTCATTATGGAAACTATGGACACAGGTTGGATATTAACTCATAAAACAACTATTCTTATTGCAATTGTAATTCTATCCGGAATACTTGGCTTTTCATTAAGACTTCTTCCTATGGATGAGATGAGCAGTGGACCTATGCAGAAGTTCATGTTCATGGATACATATTATTCAATGCGTCAGATTGAACAAACAACAGCAAATTTTCCAGAATATGCCCTTTTTGACCCGATGAATGGATTCCCTGAAGGACATCTAACCTCGTGGGGACCATTGTTTACAATTCTTTGTGCTTTTGTCTGTACACTCTTTGGAGTTACAGAGCGCCCGGATAACATGATTTTGGTCTCGTGGATCCCTCCAATTCTTGCAATGTTTATGATTCCGACGATCTATGTACTGGCATCAAAAGTATGGGACAAAAAAGCCGGTTTTATATCTGCAATTCTTGTCACTCTTGTCGCAGGGGAATTTATGTATAGATCCTTTTGGGGTTATATGGATCATCATGTAACAGAGACATTATTCTTAACGCTTGCCATTACTTTGTGGATTTGTGTTTTATCAAATATTAAAAATAGTCCTGAAAAGTATGGATGTCATACATCATGGATTCTTGCAGCTTTTGCCGGAGTTGCATATTATCTTGGAATAATGACAATGCCTACTCTTCTTCTGTTCTCTCTGATAATTGTATTAAGCCTTTTGATTCAGTTTTGTTTATACAAAAATACCGATGATATCAGAAAGATAGTCCTCCATCTTGCAATTCTCTATGCAGTTTTTAGTATCCTTTATGTCCTTACCGGAATCACAAACGATGGAATAAATTTCTATTTTTACACAATCACGCATATTATAGTTGGTATAGGGGTTGTAATTGAAGGAATTATTCTTTATTTCCTTGCTAAAATAACAGAAAGCAAACCATTATGGCAGCGTTTTGCTTTATTAATTGTTCTTGCCGGAATTGGTCTGTCTGCAATATTTCTGATATCCAAAGATTTATGGACTCAAATGACATGGGCATTTCATGAATTCTTCCTGTTTTCATATACCAATACCTACATAAGTGAAATGCAGATGTGGAGTCTGACAGGGGCTTTTAAAGCATTCAATATTGGATGTATCCTAATGATAATAGGATTTGTCCTTGCATTTTTATACTTAAAAAAGAATTATTCACCTGAATTACTTACTGTAATTGTCTTTGGACTTGTTCTGCTTGTTGCAACCGTGCTACATCTTCGGTATGAGTATTACGTAACTCCGGTAATAGTCCTTTTTTCGGCAATTGCTCTATCTTGGATCTTCGATCTGCTTTCTAACAGGAAAAGGAATAAAAAACAGGACCAATCTTCCTTACCACTAACAGGGCTGATTGTTGTTTTGATTCTCATGGGGATAATTATTGGACCGTCAATTTCTCAAACCGTTAATGTTAGTAAACAACTTTGGGTTGTTTCAGTTGATGATGACTTTACAGATGCTCTGCTCTGGCTCTCAAATGAAACTCCTTCCCCTAAATTGGACTATCTGAAAATTTATAACAAAGAGGATTATACAAAACCAGAAAACTCATATGGTGTATTATCCTGGTGGGATTATGGACATTGGATAGAGTTCATATCAAAAAGACCTGCAATTTCAACTCCGTTCCAGACAAATGTTCAACCGGTTGCACGTTATTATCTCGCAGAAGATGAAGAAACTGCCAATTCATATGCAGATGAACTTAATGCACGATATATCCTGACTGATTATACATTAACGTCATCAAAATTCAACGCCATCCCTGTCTGGGCAAACAATGCTAATTTCTCAGATTTCCAAAATATCTACTATCAACTCTCATCTACAACTACAGGTAAATATCAGGCAGTTTTAACTTTACAACCCGAATTTTATGACACGATGGTTGCAAGATTATACTTCCTGGATGGTTCATCTGAAAAGGGATATGGAGGAACTCTGATAGATCTAGATACAATACCCATGAATGGCCTAAACATTCCGGTAATCACAAAATCTACTCATCTCTCTAATGAACAGGCAAAGACTCTGACACCTGACTTATCATCAGGGCAAAGTATCGTCTCAAATATGTATACGCAGCCAATCTATGATGTAGAGGCACTTTCTCATTACAGACTTGTCTATGAGTCACCGACAACGATTGCTGCTGATGACAATCACGAGGTAAAACAGGTAAAGATATTTGAATATGTTCCAGGGTTTACAATAAATGGATCAGGCACTATAACATTGCCTTTAAAGACTAATCAGGGCCGTGAATTTACCTATACAACTCAAAGTAAAAATGGCACATTCACTCTTCCATATTCAACCACTGGGAGTAATGGAGTTATTGCAACCGGCCCTTACACAATAGTTGAAACCGGGGAAAAGATTGAGGTTACAGAAAAAGAGGTTCTTGGAGAATAACTCTATACTCTTTCAAAATCATCTTCTATTCTTTCAATATCATCTTCATTGAGGTATTCGCCAATCTGAACCTCTATAACTTCAAGTGGAATTTTTCCAGGATTTGATAATCTATGAATCATTCCTGCCGGAACAAACGTAGATTCGCCAGGCCGGAGAAATATCTGTTTATCTCCAAGGATTACATCGGCAGAACCGTGAATTACTACCCAGTGTTCACTTCTATGACGATGCTTCTGGAGCGAGAGTCTTTTTTCAGGGTTTACATTAATCCGTTTTATCTTATATGAAGATCCTGTCTCAAGTTCAATATATGATCCCCAAGGCCTGAAAACCTGACGATGTATCTCGGTTATTGGATTTCCTTCACTTTTTAAGGTTTTAACAAGTGATCCAACCTGTTCTGCCATATCTTTCCGGCAGACAAGCAGGGCATCATCTGTATCAACAACAATTGTATCATTTACACCAAGAAGAGCTGTAACTCTTTTACCAGCACTTACATAATTACGAGCGGCATCTATTTTATAAAAGTCACCGGCATTCCCGTTCGCATCTTTTTCAGAAATATCATACCAGGCTACGAAATTACCTAAATCAGTCCAGTCTGCATTAAGAGGAACAACTGCAACTACATCTGATTTTTCAAGTAGACCATAGTCAATCGAGATTGATGGCATAATTTCATAATCAGGGATGACATTCTGACAAAGCCGGAAAATTTCCGGCTGGTATTTTTTGAGTTCTTCTTCAAAGATTTTTGCAGAGAAGAGAAACATACCGCTGTTCCAGAGATAACCCTGTTTAACATAATGCATCGCAGTAACACTGTCAGGCTTTTCTTTAAACTCTTTTACAAGGTATCCTGGGGGGCATTCCTCCCCGGGTGCTATATATCCATATCCGGTATGAGGTGATGAGGGAAGAATTCCAAAAGTAACAAGATGCTCTTGTGCTAATGGAAGAGCTTTTGCTATCTCTTCTGGCGCGGATTGGCCAAGTCTGTGGTCGCTTGGAAAAACAGCAATACATCCATTGGGATCTCGTAGTTTTATCCTTTCTGCGGCCCATGAAATTGCAGGCAGAGTGTTTCTTCCAATTTGCTCAACAAGTACATTCTCTTCGTATACCGGGTAACCTAACTCCTCAATCTGACCATACACTAAAAATCGGTGGATTTCATTTGTCACAACAATGACATGTGATTTATCTGAAAGTTTAACCGCACGTTCATATGTCTGCTGAAATAGTGATGGCCCATCAATTCGAAGAAACTGTTTTGGGCATTGTGTCCGTGACAGAGGCCACAAACGTGTGCCAATTCCTCCGGCAAGTATTATTGGATATATTAATGACACTGTTGACATCTCATTATAATTATATCTCTGATTCGTATAAAGATAAACAGAGATAATAAACAGAACAAAATCCAAATATCATAAATAAGATGAATTCACTCCTATATGTCCTAATCATAATTGTTTTTGGATTTTGTCTTATTGCAGGTTGCACATCTAATGAAGAGGTACCTGCTCCTGATTCTATACCAGGGCCATCTATTGTTGATATTGAAGAAATTGCCGCGTCAAAGAGTGGATATACTTTGACAGATGCAGATAACAGAAAAGTAACAATTCCACGAAATATTACATCAGTCCTCTGCTCAGGAGATGGCTGCATGAGATATCTTTCATATCTTCAATCAACAGAGGCAACATCATGGATAGACAGAGCAGAACGTGACTATAAAAGATCTGAACAAATTCCCTATCTTTTTACAAATAAAGCCCTTTTAACTTATTCTGCAATTGATCCTCCAATCACGCCTGCACAGATTCAAAATATGCAAAATCCACCAGATATTATCCTTATAATGAATTATAACGGTCTGTACAGCCCAGATGATCTACAGATGCTCACAGGAATTCCTGTGATGCGCCTTGAAGAAGGAGATCTGACAGATAAAAGAGAGGATCTTGATTATACACTCCGGGTAATGGGTCTTATTCTTGGAAAAAGTGAAAGGGCTGAAGAAGTGATCAGATTTTTTGATAAACTAACTGATAATCTTGAAAACCGGGTATCTACGGTGCCTGAATTTGGGCACCCTGATGCATATATCGGAGGACTGTGTGATGAAAAATCAGATTCCTCAGGGAGCATTCTATCAACAACTTCTAATTATATCCCGTTCCAACTTCTAAAAATTCAAAATTCTATACAGATCTCTGATATCCCATCATCAGTCCAAGCTACCGGAATCTTACCTGAAAAACAGATATATAAATTATCACCAGATGTAATCTTTATTGATCTGTATAATTTTAGAGATAAGAATAATACAATAGTAGAACTTGAAAGTCAGCCAGATTGGCATGAAATTTCTGCTGTCATGGAAGGAGAGATTTATGGCCTGCTTCCTTCAAAGGTGATTGGAAACAGCCCTGATATAGATCTGATTAATTCTTATATGGTCGGAAAAGTGCTTTATCCGGATAAGTTTACTGATGTTGAGCCAAAAGTTATGGCAGATTTTATTCTGGCCTTTTTCTATGGCAAACCTATTTTTGACAGTATAAACCTACAATATAACAATCAGGCTCTTTCAAGAGTTCTTCTGTTTTAAAAATTTATTTTTTTCCTCCAAGCGATCCTAAAAGCCCTCTGACAAGTGATCTTCCTGCCTGATTACATGCACTTTTAACAACAGATTTTGCAATATCTCCTACAAAATCAAGCGGTTCATTGCTCTTTTTTGTATGTGTTGTGGTCTTTCTGGTAGTTGTTGATTTATTTTTTGGAACTACTTTTTTCGGTTCAGGTTCTGCTTTCTCTTCCCTTTTCACTCGATACAGAAGCTTTTCGTACGCAGATTCTCTGTCAACTGGTGTGTCATATTTACCTGCATCTGTTGATTTATTCATCAGATCTTTTCTTTCGTCGGCTGTCAATGGAGTTAAACTGCTTGACGGTGGGATAATAAAGGCACGTTCAACCATGGTTGGCGAACCATTGCTGTCAAGAACTGATAAAATTGCTTCACCTGTCCCAAGTTCTGATATTGTCTTTTCAGTGTCAAATGTAGGGTTCTGCCTAAATGATCTGGCCGCTGCTTTTACTGCTTTTTGTTCATTTGGAGTTGTTGCACGCAAGGCATGTTCTACTTTATTTCCAAGTTGTCCGAGGACATCTTCAGGGATATCAGCAGGATTTTGAGTTATAAAGTAGATTCCGATACCTTTTGATCTAATAAGCCGGACAATCTGGGTAATCTTTTCTTCAAGGATTTTGGGTGCATCTTTAAAGAACAGGTGCGCTTCATCAAAGAAGAAGACAAACTTTGGTTTTTCAAGGTCTCCGGCTTCAGGCATTGTTTCATATAACTCAGAGAGCAGCCAGAGCAGGAAGGTTGAATAGAGTTTTGGTGACTGGATCAGTTTCTCTGATGAGAAGATGTTGACAAGTCCTTTTCCATCGACGGTTTTTATCATATCAAAGATATCAAGAGCAGGTTCTCCAAAGAATTTGTCAGCTCCCTGGTCTTCAAGAGTCAGGAGTTTTCTAAGAATTGCCCCGGTGGTTGATGCACTGACATTTCCATATTTTCCTCGGATTTCGTCTGCATTATCGGAGACATAGTTTATCATTGTCCGTAAATCCTTAATATCGAGGAGTAATAGTCCACTCTCATCAGCAACCCTGAAGACAATTGAGAGGACTCCTGCCTGTGTTTCGTTAAGATCAAGAATTCTACTAAGGAGCAATGGGCCCATATCAGAGATAGTAGTCCTCACCGGATGGCCATTCTCACCAAAGAGATCACGAAAGATTACTGGAAAAGCGCTGTATTCAAATTTAGCAAGTCCAAGTTTTTTGACTCTTTCATCTATTTTGGGATTGTTTCCGCCTGCTTTTGCAATGCCGGAGAGATCTCCTTTTACATCGGCAAGAAATACAGGAACACCAATTCTGCTAAGGCCTTCCACAATTACACGAAGCGTTACTGTTTTACCAGTCCCGGTAGCTCCTGCTATGAGTCCATGGCGATTCATCATTTCAGGGAGAATTGTTATCTCTTTTTCTCCCTTCGCGATAAGCACTGGTTCTACCATGTAGAGAAATAAGTGCTTTTTGCATAAGAAAGGTTCTAATGGGATAGTTTAATACTTGTGGCAATATCAAATAAAATTACATAAAAAACATAAGAAAAAGTGATGCTTACAAAAATATGGGCCCGCTGAGATTCGAACTCAGGATCTCCGCCATGTCAAGGCGACGTCATAACCAGCTAGACCACGAGCCCCGGTTGTGCCTTACAATGTAGGGGTGATGCACATATAATATTTTTGTTTTGTCATCAAAAAAAGATTAAATTCTGGCAAATTTTGCCTGATAGATCCCAGGCATACCACGAATCGCATCCATAACGGTGTCTGGCACATCACTATCAACATTGAGAACCATCAAAGCCTCCTCACCAGGTCTGAATCTACCTACCTGCATTCCGGCAATATTGATGTCATGCTCACCAAGTATTGTTGATGCCCGTCCAATGACACCAGGCTTATCAAGGTGACGTGAGAGGATAACAGCTCCATGAGGATCCATATCCATTGTGAAACCTGCAATAGAAACAATTCTGATACAACCCTTGTACATTGTAGTAACAGAACCACAAATTTCAAGATCTCCTGTATCACTAATCAATTTTAATGTCAGAAGATTTCTATATCCGGCAGACTGTTCAGTAAGAGTCTCAGAGACAGTAATCCCACGCTCTTTTGCAATAAAGCCTGAATTTATCATATTCACCGGAATCATCAGCACAGGATCAAGAATACCCTTGAGTGCCATGGAAGTAACAAGCTTTGTTGAATTCCCAAAGCCTGCAAGCTCCCCACCATAGGTAAGTTCAGCCTTCTGTAACTTACCATCAAGAATCTGAATTGCAAGTCTTCCCATCTTCTCAGCAAGTGTGAGATAAGGTATAATTGCCTCATGCTGTTCAGGAGGAACCAAAGGTGCATTGACAACATACTTTGCATCAAGCCCGTTCAAAACATCAAGACACTGCTTTGCAACTGAAATTGAGACATTTTTCTGAGCCTCTACAGTGGATGCTCCAAGATGTGGTGTCAAAACTATTCCAGGAATGCTAATCAATGGAGAATTCGTTGGAGGTTCTGATTCATAAACATCAATTGCAGCTCCTGCAACCTTTCCACTCTTCACTGCGCTCGCAAGAGCACTCTCATCAATAATCCCGCCTCTTGCACAGTTGATGATACGAACACCATCTTTCATTGTTGCAATGGTTTTTTCATTGATTACATGACGAGTCTCCTTAATTAACGGAGTGTGCACAGTTATGATATCTGCTTCTTTGAAAAGATCCTCAAGATTCATTGACCTGATACCTAATTCGGCAGCCTTTTCTTTGCTGATAAATGGATCATACCCAATAATCTTCATATTAAATGAAGCAGCACGTTTTGCAATCTCTCGTCCTATTCGTCCGAGACCAACTATACCAAGTGTCTTCTCATTGAGTTCAACGCCCATGAATTTTGAACGCTTCCATTCACCGGCATGCATGGATGCACTTGCCTGCGGAATGTTTCTACAAAGAGAAAGCATCATTGCCATAGTGTGCTCTGTTGCTGCAAGGGTATTTCCGTCAGGTGCATTTGCTACAATGATACCTTTACGGGTAGCCGCTTCCATGTTGATATTATCAACACCAGCTCCAGCCCTGCCGACAAATTTCAATTTTTTGCCGGCATTAATGACACGCTCTGTAACCTGGGTACCTGATCTGACTAAAAGCGCGTCATAATTTTCAATCGTATCGACAAGTTTGTCTTCGGAGAGCCCAATCTGAATATCGACCATAACGTGCTCTCTCAGGATTTCTATTCCTTCATTAGCGAGTTCATCACTCACAAGAACCTTAAATGCCACAGTACTCTACTGTATAAGTAGTCTGCTTAAGACTTGATAGTTCTGCATAAGACTTTTTGACACTCAAAAAAAAAGAAAAAGTTAGCGCTTAAAAAGCACTGTCTGAACATCTCGATCAATTAAAGTTGCACACTTTTTATCACATCTCTCGCCCTTAATCTCAACCGGATAACAACCGGTGAGACATCCAAGGCAGAGATTTTCAGAATCCTTACCAATAGCCTCAATCATTGACTCAATGGAGATATAATGAAGAGTTGTCGCAGTGATACTTTTCCTGACTTCCTCTTCATTTTTGTTGCTTCCAATGAGTTCACGCCGTGTCTGCATATCTACTCCAAGATAACATGGAGCTTTGATAATCGGCGATCCAATTCTCATGTGGATCTCCTTGGTTCCTGCCTCGCGCATAAGTTCAATAATCCTGCGTGAAGTAGTACCCCTTACAATAGAATCATCAACAAGTACAACAGATTTGTCGTTTAAATAAGCTGATATTGGGTTCAGTTTCATCCTGACAGCTTTTTCCCGCTTTTCCTGCGTCGGCATGATAAAGGTCCGGCCAATATACCGGTTCTTTATCAGACATTCTCTAAACGGAATAAAAGATTGTTCTGAAAGTCCGACTGCATATGCAGTCCCCGAATCAGGAACTGTGCAGACTACATCAGCATCTACTTGGGCTTCATCATGAAGACATGCCCCAATTCTACGACGCACATCATAGACAAGAGTCCCATCAATCTTTGAATCAGATCTTGCAAAATAGATATACTCAAAGACACAATGTGCCTTCTTTTCAGTAACTGCAAGTTGACGGGTTTTGAATATACCATCAGAGATGTGAATCATCTCACCAGGATTAACATCGCGTTCAAGCGTACCGCCAAGTACATCTATTGCAACACTTTCTGAAGCAATGATAAATGAATCATCTACTCTTCCAAAACAGAGGGGGCGAATCCCATGAGGATCACGAAACGCGTACAGATCATTGTCATAAGTCATGACAACAGAGTATGATCCCTTAAGGCAGATCATACATTTCTTGATAGCATCTTCGATGCTTCCGCCACTTTTGAGAGAATCGGTTATTATTTTTGAAATAATCTCCGTATCTGAAGTTGACCAGAAGATCTGACCCCGGTTCTCAAAAGCATCTCGGAGTTCCTGGTAATTTACAAGATTGCCATTATGCGCGATGGCAATAACATGATCGCGATACCTAAAACAGAACGGCTGAATATTTTCAGGTCGCATCTCACCAGTGGTCGGATAACGGACATGTCCAATTCCTACTTTTCCCTCTAAAGAACTAAGAATTTGTTCATTAAAAATTTCAGCGACAAGGCCGTTGTCTTTATACTTCCTTAGATCTCCGCCATCGAAAATGGCCATACCAGCACTTTCCTGACCGCGATGCTGTAAGGAAAATAATGCATAGTACAATGAAAAAGAGACGTTGGACGTTGAGCTAATCCCAACGATCCCGCACATAATTAATGCGTTGCTACCTGTGGTCTTTTGTTTATCCAACGGTACGAACGGATTCTGGTTGAACGCCCAAATCCACAGGATGAACAGACTTTATGTCGTTTATGATAAGATAACTTCCCGCATCTTCTGCAGGTAATGTGAGTCATCGACTGGCGCTTTCCGCGCGATGGAGTTCCTTTTGACATAGTTCATTACCTCGTTTATTGTAGGTTCGGTGAAATGTAAATGACATTGTCGCCACGAATAATCAGGGTACCAATTTTCATTACTTTTCCATCCACGGTCTCTTCTGATTTATCAAGAACAAGATTCATGTGGACATCATACCCTTGAAGCACACCGGAGATCTCTCTACCGCCCTTGAGAGACACCATTACCGGCTGCCGATTAAGGACCTGATCTAAAATATCCATAGGTCTTTTGGTCATATTACTACCCTGCACTACTCGAAATGAGTGTATAGATTGCGTATGGAGGTAAGATAAATATTTTCATTTCATCACCAGTATCTTTTTTCTGAAACCATGGATTATAAAGAGAACAATCTCCAATATTTTATTAACTTATGAGCAGACTGACCACAAAACGCCGACATTCAATAAGGAAATCTCAAGCTGAATCCATCATAAAGACACTTCGTGAAGAAATTGGACCATCTGCGGAGTTATTTACCGGAAAGATGTATGAAGTAATTGAAACAGGAGAAGATTTACACATTTATATGGTCGATAAACAACCCTATCTTCTTGAAAAAGATGGTATTATCTTTCCCAGTTTGAGAGGTGCGCTGGCACGTCCATTTACAGAACGTACTGTGACGGTGGATATGGGCGCGGTATCATTTGTCATAAATGGTGCTGATATCATGCGGCCCGGCATAACTAATGTCTCACCGGATGTAAAAGCTGGAAAACCGGTCCAGATTGTTGATGAAAGACATAATAAACCACTTGCGCTTGGGGTTGCCATGTTCGATTCAGAGGAACTGCTTTTGCAGGAGAAGGGCAAAGTGGTAAAAAATTACCATTATGTTGGAGATGACATATGGAATATCGAACTCTGATCTTCACGTGTTCCTCACATGATCAATAAAAATAGGCTTAGATTTCCAGAAAAACCATCATCTTTAATACTTTGGAATAAAAAGTCTCTTCATGGGACTTCGAGACCTTCTCTTTGGTAGTAAAGATGCTGCCAGCCCTGAAAGCTATAAAGATCTTGATCTGAAGAATTACGAACTTAGTGAGGCTCCTGCATTACTTGTAAAAGTAGCAACCGTTACAGGCCTTAACGAAAGTCAGATTGTAAAAGACGAGATTTATGAGGGAAATATTGTAATCGTTGATATTACAAAACTCAAACTGGATAAAATAAACTACGAACGTGTAATGAAAGACTTCTACAAAGTAGCGCGGGATGTTGATGGTGATATTGTTGGACTTGGTGATCAGCAATATGTTGTCATATGCCCACGGAATGTAAAAATATCACGGGATCGCATTGGAAGCGCATAAAGACAAAGTCCATCAGGAAGTTAGCGGGGCATGTCCTGCATGTGGCAGGGAGATAACATATCTCTATGAAACTGAAGATATTCCCTTCTTTTCAGAAATTCTGATTATCACCTGCTCATGTGATTCCTGTGGATACCGGTTTTCAGATGTCCAGTCACTTACGATTAATGGACCGGCCAAATATACTTTTGTAGTTACAACGCCTGAGGATCTTTCCTGCCGTGTGGTCAGGAGTACAAGTGGAACTATCAGGGTACCTGAACTTGGGGTAGAGATAGCCCCTGGCCCAGCATGTGAAGGTTTTATTTCTAATGCTGAAGGTGTTCTTAACAGAATTGATCATGTCCTTGATACAGTTCTTGTTAATGGTGACGAAGATCAGCGTGAAGCGGCCATAAAATTAAAAGAAAGAATTGTTGAGATAATAGCCGGACGTGAAAGTGTAACTATTGAGATAGAAGATCCATGTGGAAACTCTTTGATTGCATCAAAAAAGGCAGTAAAAGAGTTAATGAAGGGATTTGAAGACTCCTAACAATTAACTGATACTTAATGATTTAATTATCAAATTTTTTGCCTTTTAAGAAGACTCCAGACTCCGGTATTATCTCTCCAACTACTTTGGCATCAGAATATACTTCGTTTACAGAATTTACATCGTCAGGAGACACTATTATAACATAACCCATACCCATATTGAAGGTTTTGTACATCTCTTCATCGGATATTTTCCCAGTTTTCTGCATCCATTTGTAAATTGTCTGAGGTTCTAATGGATCAGTTATCGAGAACCCAAGTTTTGTAAGCCGTTTGAGATTTAAGAGTCCTCCACCGGTAATATGGCACATTCCATGGACTGAAACTTTTTTTGTAAGAACAGGCACTTCTGCATATATTCTTGTAGGAGTCAGAAGAGTTTCTCCAAGCGTTTTAGAAAATCCCTCTGGTTTATCATTATATGATGCATTTTCCATCACAAGTTTCCTTGCCAGTGTTAAGCCATTGCTGTGTATACCTGAAGATGGAATACCTATTATTTTGTCACCAGGCAATATTTTTTCACCTGAAATGACATCAGTTTTCTTTGCAATACCAAGACATGCACCTGCAAGATCAAGCCCTGTTATCAGTCCTTTAAGTGTTGCAGTCTCTCCACCGATTATAGAAATATTACATAACTCTGCCCCGGCATTCAAGCCCTTTCCAATCTGCTTCATCTGATCAATTGAGAGAACAGATGTTGCAATATAATCAACAAAGGCAACCGGCTCAAGATTCATCACATATAAATCATTGACGTTCATCGCAATACAGTCAATTCCAACTGTGCTCCAATCATGAAGTTCATCAGCGATGAGCATCTTTGTCCCAACACCATCAACTGCAAGAGCAAGTACATGTTCTCCAAAAGAGATAAATCCGGCAAAATGACCAATTTCTGAGGCCATCTTATACTCACCTGTTCGTTTATACTTAAGCTCAGATACAAGTGCAGATACAGCCGCAGATTCAAGTGAGATATCTACTCCTGCTTCCCTGTATGCGTCTTTTTTATTATCAGTTGGATTAGTCATTTTTGCTCCTAATGGTCACGTTCGAGTTCAAATTCATCATGTAATATCTTTACTGCCCGTGGGCCATCTTCCTGTTTTACTACAAAGGAAATATTTACTTCTGATGAACCCTGGGAGATCATCATGATATTAATCTTTTCACGCCCAAGGGCAGAGAAAATCCTTCCTGCAGTGCCTGCTGTTCCTTCCATTCCTGATCCGACAACAGCAACTGCACAAACATTACGATTTTCACTGATATCTCTAAAGATACATCTCTCTTTTAATGGGGAGAGAGCTATCATTGCTTTTTCGACCTGAGTTTCATCAACAATTAAGGTGATATTGGCTTCAGATGAACCTTGAGAGATCATCATGACACTAATCTGGTTTTCTGCAAGCAGAGAGAAGATGTGTTTTGCAACTCCTGGTCGTCCTATCATCTGAGCACCGGTTATTGCAATTGCTGCAACCTTATCAATAAAAGTGAGCGCTTTAACAACCCGTCCCTCGGTTACAACTCCTGAAGATATGCAAGTCCCCCTTGATTCTGGGTTAAATGTGTTTTTAACCCATACAGGAATGCTCTTCTGCATTGCAGGCTCAATTGACCTGGAGTGCATAACCTTGGCACCAAAAAAAGATAGTTCCATGACCTCTATATACGATATATCAGGGATTACACGCGCATTGCTGACAAGTCTTGGATCTGTTGTCATTATCCCATCAACATCTGTCCAGATCCATATCTCATCAACCTCAAGTGCTGCACCAATTATTGATGCAGAATAATCTGATCCACTTCGTCCAAGGGTGGTCAGGGCTCCGGTTTCTGTGCAGCCCATAAAACCCATAATTACAGGGATAACGTTTCCAATAAGTGGCTCTAACCGATTTCTTATCCTGTGCTCACCAGATGGAAGCGAAATTGCATCACCATGGCTTGCAGTAGTTAAAATTCCTGCCTCACAACCATCAAGTGCCACAGATGGAAGACCCACCTGCATAAGGGCTGCGCTAATAATTGGAGCATTTAGACGCTCACCAAAAGAGATTATATAATCTCTTGATCGTGGGGTGAGCTCTCTTAGATGAAACACTGCAAAAAGAAAATCTTTTAGATGCTCAATTCTTTGTGTAATTACCCCACGTATTTCTTCATAATAATCTGGAGCAACCACCTTAAGATTTTCAAGATGTCTCTCTCTCAGGAACTCTGCAAGTTTATCTATCTCTTCCCCGGTCCGTGAGGTGAGCATCTGATCTGCGACCTCAATAATTGCATCAGTAACGCCGCGTTGCGCTGAAATGACTATTATAAGTTCATCGCCAATTGAGTGGTGATCTTTAACAATTTTTGTCATTTGCGCAATTGATTTGGGGTTTTGCACTGAAGTTCCCCCAAATTTCATTACATATTTCATGACTCTCAAATCATCCCCGAAGTTCTTCTTTTATCACATGTTAGCGCGCACTCTACTAATAAGATGCAGATGAGAGAAATCATCACCGGTCATGTTCTTATCATCGGAAGTGGCGGAGCTGGTGTAAGGGCGGCCATAGAAGCCTCCAAAAATGGTTCTGTTCTGCTGGTGTCAAAGACTATTGCTGGAAAAGGCGGTTGTACCATCATGGCCGAGGGTGGATACAATGCTGTAATGAAGACAGAAGATTGTACTGATTCACATTTTGAAGATACTATGGCCGGGGGAGGGTATCTCAACGCGCC
>CAYSSW010000040.1:13825-22663 GCA_964434005.1 uncultured Methanospirillum sp. | reverse complement strand
TGGTGACTGGGAAATTATTGCAAAGATTGCAAGTGCAATGGGGTATGCAGAGCAGTTCTCATGGAAGACCAGTGAAGATGTATTCAATGAGATGGCATCAGTCTCTCCATCCTATGCAGGTATGACCTATGGCCGTCTGAATAAACCAGAAGGTCTGCACTGGCCATGTCCAACTAACGATCATCCAGGAACACCAATTCTTCATAAAGACAAATTTGGCCTCCCTGATGGAAAAGCAATAATGAGTGGAATACCGTTTAAGAGACCTGCAGAAAATCCTGATGATGAGTTCCCGATTCTTCTTACTACCGGACGTATTCTCTGGCAGTGGCATACCGGAACAATGACCAGACGATCTGCAAATCTTGAGAGAGAAGCTCCTACCGGATGGATTGAACTTAGTCCTGAAGATGCAGCAAAACATGACATTAAGAACGGTGAGGTAATTAAGGCAATCAGCAGACGCGGTGAGATTACAATACCAGCCAAGGTTACAAAGGATATCATGCCAGGTATTGCTTTCATTCCGTTCCACTTCGTAGAGTGTGCTGCAAATAGGCTCACCAACAATGCTCTTGATCCAACAGCAAAGATTCCTGAATTCAAGGCATGTGCTGTTAAAGTTGAAAAGATTAAGGAGGCCTGAATATGGCAGCAAAAGGCGATATGCTGTATGCATGGGCAAAAGACAAGGCAATTCTTGATAAGGGAGAATGTGGAGGAGCAGTAACAGCTCTTCTTAAACACGCTCTTGAGACAAAGATGGTTGATGGAGTCTTTGCTGTAAAAAGAGGATCTGATATTTACGATGCTGTTCCGGTATTCATCACAGATCCTGAAGAATTAATCAATGTTGCAGGATCACTCCATTGTGGAACTCTGCTTCTTCCAAAAATTATAAAGAGATATTTTGATGGAGCAAAGGATCTAAAAATTGCTGTTACCTGTAAGGGCTGCGATGCAATGGCATTTTATGAACTTGGAAAGCGTAATCAGATAAATCTTGACAATATCCTGATGATTGGTCTTAACTGTGGAGGATCTGTTAGTCCTGTTCTTGCAAGAGAAATGATTACCAAAAAGTTCGAAGTTGATCCTGATACGGTGATAAAAGAAGAGATTGATAAGGGCCAGTTCATTATAGAATACGAAGGCGGACACAAGGGCATTAAAATTGATGAACTTGAGGAAGAAGGGTTTGGCCGCCGTAGCAACTGCCGTCGCTGTAAGATGAAAATCCCACGTCAGGCAGATATTGCATGTGGTAACTGGGGTGTTATTGGCGACAAAGCAGGCAAAGCAACCTTCATTGAAGTCTGTTCAAAGAAAGGCGCCTCACTTATCAGCAGTGCAGAAGGCAAAGCCATCGAGACTGAAACTCCAAATCCAAAAGCTATTGAAATCAGAGGTAAAGTCGAGAAGGCAATGCTTAAACTTGGAGATAACTGGAGAGCAAAAGACTTCGCATCTCTTGGAACTGGAAAGGACCGTCTGAAACTGTTGATGACCGAAACCTCAAGATGCATTAAGTGTTTTGCATGTGTTGAAAACTGCCCAATATGTTATTGTATTGAGTGTTCAACAAAGAAACCATATTATGTAACTCCAGGTCAGGTTCCACCAGGATTTATGTTCCATCTGATAAGATTCGCTCACGTTGCTGATTCCTGTATCAACTGTGGTCAGTGTGAAGAACTATGTTCAATGGATATCAGAAATGCACTCTTTATGCATTCACAACAGGTAGAGATGGAAAAACTTTTCAAACATACTCCTGGAGTTGACATGTCTCTTCCAGTCCATGCATTTGTTGAAGAAAAAGCAGAAAGAGCACGCCTTAATGCAACCGGTTCAGATATGATCTATGATAATATCTTCACCGAATAACTTTTTTTAGTCTGTTCAGCAAAGACTATTTGATATAAAATTATATACTTTTTGTAATTTAGCCGGATTTTTTTCAATAGAATGTATATATACTTCAGAAGCGTCCCAATATAGCCACTTTCTTAAGAACTTAAGTTGTCAAGTTGCGAATTCATGAGAAAAGGCAATCATTAAATTTAATTCAATAATTGATCCTTTATTTAACGATATTTTTACAATTACAAAACAAAATTAATATCTCATTGAACAACGCGACCTCTTCCTCCCCCATCTGATGCGCGGTAAACTCTCGATAAACTCTGAAAACACACCTTGACAATCATAAATCATCTCGGACACAAAAAAAAATCCATTTATAAAACAAATAAATATAGCATTGTGTGGGGTGAGGAAGTTAAACAGAAAACATGGCTGATAATCAGTGATGGGAAATCAGTCAAAAATCATGGTATAGATATCTCCACATTAGCAAAACTATGCCAGAACCTCCAGCATATCTATGATAGCATTGGCGACTCAAGATACGGAAACGACTACAAAAAAGATGAATGCAGACTCTATTTAAAAGCATCGAAAGAGGCTCTGTAATACTTCCTCTCTACCCTCAATATCAGATACCATGCCTGATAGAAGACGAAATTAGCCCTTACCTAACAATCAGTGGAGCACTTGACAGACTGATGTTTACCTATAGTGCACATCCTGAAAACTTAAATAATCAACTTGAAACAGAAATCGAAGACCCTGTAGCAAGGCTTGGCGTGTTAAAATCCATCCAGAAAATCTCAAACATCGACACCACCATAGAAATAAAAACATCTGCATCACAGCCAAAATCTGGACACAGATTCCCCCAAACAAAAGACAAAAACATCACCGCACTTATAAACAAATTCAAAGAAAACGGCTCACAAACCATTCAGGGAATAATATTCGGATTTAGCGGAGAACCAGGCAACTATTACTTTATTATCAGAACAAAGAATTGAAAAAGTGTAAAATGCTTCTACAAATCAGAGGAGGAAAAACTCGTAAAATCACTTTATAAAAAGTGGATCTCAGTGACGGGAGATGTAAAAATCTCAACACAGAGTTATAAAATAGAAAACATAACCACCATAAAAGAACAACTCACCGAAGAGATACAAACCGTTGGAAACTACGAGTTAAAGAACCCAATAACTTTCACTACCTCCTATGACGAAAAAGAAGAAATATGGGGAACGGTAAACGAAGAACTTGCCATCTACGGATACGGCAAAAGTTACATAGCAACATTGCAGTCTCTCGAAGGCGAAATTGAAGCACACATAATAAATTTCTCAGAATACCCCGAAGAAAAACACGCAAAAGACTCGCTCCTACTAAAGAAAAAAATATCAGAATACTTTGACTTCAAAAAACTTCATAAACAGATGAAAGAAAAATACGGAGAAGGCTGAATGCCCTCAAAAAAACCGGACTTTGAAAAATCTGCAACCAAAAAAGGATTCATCGAAAACACGAAAGGAGATCACATCTTCTATACCTTCACAGACTCAGAAGGAAAACTCTACGGCAAAATCAAAACACGTGTAAGTCACGGAGCAAAAGGCGGAGACATCCCCGATTCAATACTCCCTGCAATGAAAAAACAGCTCCAGTTTGACAGAAAAGAAGACTTTGACAAATTCATCGAATGCACATTTTCTGAAGAAGAATATAGAAATCTCCTGAGAAACAAAGGATACTCAGTATAAACCATACATTAATACTATCTCAACACAAACCACACAAATGTTACAGATAAATGTGCTCTGCTCGAAATCCTCAAATAATGTTGAACACTCTCGAATTTTTGTAAATCTATATCCCTATCTTGTCACATATATATGTAAAATCCCCAGTAAAAAAAATATTTTTATCTGTTAAACCCCTGTCAGTAGTTAACGATGGTCATCTGGTTTATTTTCTTTACCGCCGGTTTTTGTATCTCTGCTACTGTAAGTAGATTATTCTGTGAATTCGGATCATAAACCACTTTTGTATGTTAAGACTTAGTAAAGGTTGCCGGGACACCAATACCAAAGTATTTCCCAAAAATAGTCTTCTGTTTATCGATAACGGTTGTTTTTACGCTCTTTTCCAGCACCAAAATGTGAGACAGGGGGAATAATACTGATAAGGTCTTTTCAGCGGTTTTTATTTCACCATCACGGAAAGCATTCTTCATAAATTTGTGGGTCTCTGATGGTTTAAGATTTTCACGCTGTTTCACTACATAACTCTGCTATTATATTTGGCCTATTTGTAAATTCATTTTTTTTACTTCCAGCTGGTTCTCGGTTTTACATGAAAACTTAAGAGTGGAAAAGTCATTAATTTAGTTTTCTTTCAAAACATAACATCGTTCTCTCAAATAAATGAGATACATTAGAGTTTTAAACATATTACACGTAGTTACAAAAATTAATTAAACCAAACAATAAAATAACCCCATTTATTTAATAACAGGTCCTTTTATCACCTGTTTTCAACAGATAATACCTAAAAACGATATTTATATATACATAAGAAGACCACGGATAATTACCCGTGTATAATTAGTCCTGTACCGGGTTGTCATGAAAAAGGGTAGAAAACCCGAATTCACAAATTATTGAATGAAATTTCTATAATCTGTGAATTATTCTACCCGCCGAAAAGCTTTGCAGGTCTTGCCTGCATGTATAACTTTATCATGAAAGTATATAAGATGTGAAACATTATCCTAATCACAAAAATATCTTCTTCTCAAATATCTTTGCAACCTGCTTTGAATCATCAAAATGATGCTCCCATTCCTCATGTTCATTCATCTTTGCAACAACAGGTGCTCCTTCCTTCGAACCTGCATTATATCCAAACATGGTTTTAAGTTCATCCTGAAGTGAATTCATAAATAGTGAATTTCTAATCTCCATCGGACACCGGTCTTCACACTGACCACAATTGACACATGAATCTGCAACATGTGAGATTCTAATCAGATGAAACATAAAGGGCGGAGGAACCTGACCTGGTTTAACAAGCCATGGTTTTTTTGTCTGACATTCATGACAGACACAGATAGGGCATGCCTCAATACACTGATAACATTTGATGCACCGTGAAGTTTCATCCATCATTATTTCAAGCAGGGAATTGCCGGACCTGACTGAAACAAACTGACGAATACTATTTTGTTTACTTAACAGAAGCATTGCCTCCTCAACTCTTTTTCTGATAGCAATACCATTTTCATCCGCTGGAATTAATCCAACGGCTCCGCTTTTTACAGCATCCTCAAGAATATCTGAACCTTTCTTTGAACAGATCTCAACAAATGTGGCATTTCCAGAGTACTCCCCAATTACTCCCCATGAACCACAGACAATATCACACTGACGTGGGATCTTTGTTGTGCACCGTTGACAACAAAGCCTTCTCCCATACCCTTCTTTTTCAAGTTCATCAATTGGAATTCCTTTCTCCTCTGTGGTTGTTGAAAAAATGCATCTGCCCTTTGAAAAAGTGATATCCTTCACCTCATCAGGCGGTATGAAAAATTTCAATGCCGCCATTTCTCTTGCTTTTATCGGATTAATTGTTCCACTACATGTAAGCCCGATAAGAATCAGATCATTCATATCAACTTTATGTCTTTTAGAAAGTTCAATGACAGCCTTTGCATCACAACCTTTCAGAACAAGGGCAATTTTCTTTCCGGCGTTACTTTCAAGGTACTGAAGAAGCATTTTTGCTGAGATAAATGTCCCACAATAAAGCGTCCCAGAAGTTTCTTTTATTATCTGATCAGGATCTTCAATAATTGCAATTTTTGCATCATAAATATCAGCACCTTTCTTTGCGGCAAAAACGGTATCCACCTGACCGGATCTAAGCAGGTACTCCAAAAGTGCTGTAACAAAACCTCCACCGGTATAATTGGCAGAATTTTCATTCTTTTGACTCCACGAATAAAAAAGACTACCCTGAAGAATCATCTGTTCACCTTCTCAATTCTTATTGCTGCAGTTTTATATTCAGGAATTTTCGAAACCGGATCGAGAGCATCGCTTGTAAGTCTGTTTGCGGCACATTCAATAAAATGAAAGGGCATAAAAGTCATTCCCTTCTTGATATCACGACTGATATGAGCCCTGCATGTAATCTCACCTCTCCTTGAAATAACTCTTATTGAATCCATGTCGTTTATTCCAAGCACTGATGCATCTTCATTATTGATCTCAAGATAACCCTCATCAACTTCATCGGTCAGATTCTTGGATCTTCGTGTCATTGTTCCTGATTGCCAATGCCAGATAATTCGTCCGGTAGTGAACATGAACGGATAATTATTATCAGGCAATTCTCCAGGTTCTTTCCATTCAACAGGACAGAAACATCCAAGTCCATCAGGATTATCGAAAGATGTCTCAAATAAGATCGGAGTTCCCTCATCTCCTGCCTTTTCACAGGGCCAGAAAACACCTTCAGGTCTGCTCACTTTCTCATAAGTCATTCCAGAATACTGTGGGACCACTTTTGTAATTTCTTCAAAAATCTCATCAACTGAGTTATAACTGAACTGATCAGCATAACCAAATCTCTTTGCAAGATCACAAAGAATTACCCAATCAGGTTTCGCGTCTCCTGGCGGTTCGATAGCCTTTCTAACCCTTTGGACACGACGCTCGGTATTTGTCTGGGTTCCATCTTTCTCAGCAAAACAAGCCGCAGGAAGCACAATATCTGCATATTGACAAGTTTCTGTAAAGAAGATATCCTGAACTATAAGTGTCTCAAGTTTCTTTATTCCTTCTTCTACAGATGTAAGATTTGGTTCTGATACAAGTGGATTTGCACCAATTAGATACATCGCCTTTACATCGCTTGTATTATTATTGAGTTTTTCAAAGAGAGTAGTTATTTCATACCCATTCTTTGGTTCACAAAGTCCATTGGTTATTTTCCATGTTTTTAGAAGTTTTCTATGAGATGCCCCATCAGTTATCGGCATATATCCAGGAAGGTAATTTGGAAGACAGCCAACATCACACGCACCCTGAACATTATTCTGACCCCGAAGAGCATTTACACCTGTTCCCGGTCTCCCAAGATTGCCAGTTAAAAGCATTAAATTCGCAATTGCTCTTACATTGTCAACCCCGGTAACATGCTGGGTAATTCCCATCGCATATAAGACAGAACAACTCTTTGCTTCACCAATTAACTTTGCTGCCTTTCGTAGATCTTCTTCACTAACACCTGAAAGTGTTGAAGCAACATCAGGCAGATAACGTTTTTGCAAGACTGTTTTTCGAAGATCGTTATAACATTTGGTTCTTTTTTCGATAAATTCCATATCCTCATTGCCATTACGAATTATCTCTCCCATAATCGAGTTTAAAATGAGAATATCACTACCTGAATAGAACTGTAAGAACAGATCAGCCTGAATAGCTGTCGGCGTATACCTGGGATCAGCATATATTAATGTAGCACCATTTTGTTTTGCTTTTATTATCTGCCTGCCAATTAGAGGGTGCTGCTCAAATGTATTACTTCCAAGGCAGAATATACAATCTGATTCACTTATATCTCTGATAGAATTTGTCATTGCCCCATTACCAAAGGCACGGAAAAGTCCAACCATTGTAGATGAATGACAAAGTCTTGCACAATGATCCAAGTGGCGGGTTTTGAGCACACCACGTGCAAATTTCATGGCAATGTAATTTTCTTCGTTAAGACATCTTGCAGAAGTAAGAACAGCTATCTCGTCAGGAGAATAACCACTTAACCGGTTTTTTATTTCCTCATACGCTTCGTCCCAGCTGACTTCATGAAAAAGGCCATCTTTTTTGATGACAGGTGTTTTTAACCGTTCAGGACTGTGAATAAACTGATGGCAAAAAGTGCCTTTAGGACAGAGTCGACCTTCATTGACAGGGGATCGAAAATATGGTGATGTTCCAATTACAGATCCATCTTTCACTACAAGGTTAACAGAACAACCTGTTCCGCAATATGGACATGTAGTCGTAACCTCCGAAAATGTCATTGCAAATACTTCTCATTGATAGACATATAACAGTTAGTCCATTTTTTCAGAGATTGAATATTTACGGTGGACAATACAGTACTTTCAGAAGTTATTGAGGTTCGTGCGAGGTATTTGATTAATATTAATTATTTTAAGAAAAAGACAGGTCAAATCTGATAAGTTGGTGAGGAAATACCAGAGATTGTTACATCATATCAGACAATTAACGTTCAGTCAATTATCTCTCACTAAAACAAGAAAAACCAGATTATTAATACACATCCACATGAATACTTCTAAAAATAGTCCGAAACTAACTGCCATTAATCTCTTAGATAATAGATCTTTTAAGTTTCCTATTCGCAATAATATCAATTGTGAAGATTGATTATTTACGGTGGACTGTATCAGGAATTCTTCGGGTATTTGAACAAGTAATCTCAATACGGGGTTTTTTATATGCGGCAGGTCAATTCTGTCAAGGCGTTAACTTTAAGAAAGTATCGGAAATAAGCCAATAATTAATGCGTATTAGGTAATCACACGAGAATTATCTCACGCAATCGAAATTTAACTACAATAATAAGCTATTTTTAGGTCCATCGGTTTTTTTAATACACTCATTCCTTTCAAAAGGTATGATTTTTACATATATTTAGTAGATTTTTGAGTTAAATGGAATATTAACATCACAAACAATCCAGATTTAAAATTAAACCTAAAATTACCCGATTTATAAACATACTATTTACTTTACCAAAAGATAAAAATGATCTTCTAAAAGACGTAATCATGACCAGATAATTCGATTTAAGCCTCTTTTTACATTTGCATCTAATCAGGGCAAATAAGAATATTCTAACTTCTTTTAACTTTGTGCGAGAAGAACGCGATGCGGCTATTGC
>CAYSSW010000040.1:10896-13815 GCA_964434005.1 uncultured Methanospirillum sp. | reverse complement strand
AAAAAAATCAGTGGTATATTTCAGAACCTTTATCTATATTTTCTCACAACCTTTGTTCAGTCGATTTATATCGATCAGGCTGGTGCGATAAATATGGCATTTGCAGTTCATGTGAACATGGTGCGGTGTACCGGATGTAACAACTGTGTTGTTTCATGCCCGGTAGACGCTCTCGAGCTTCACACAGTCAACCCTGCCTCAACCGACAAGATTTACAAAGTCATCAATGGTGATGCTGTAATTCTTGATGTCAAGCACGAACTTTGTGCAGGTTGCGGTATTTGTGTGGATGCATGCCCCTATGATGTGATTGTACTATCCGGACAGAAACCAGAGGCACCATCTGCCTTTGTGTGAGTCTATGGTTACATGCATCGTAATAAAGTTGTGAACATTTGTGAGGTATCTTAATGTCAACACTGTTTCCGAAGTACTCTAAGATTCATGAAGGATCTAAAGTGATTATGGAGCAGAGGCTCCTCCAACAGGCTAACAACCTGATTCTTGACAATGACATTTGTACAGGTTGTGGAATCTGTGCAGAAATCTGCCCTGAAGAGGCAATTGTTGTCGGAGCAGTAGGAGGTGTCCGGAGAGGGATTATTGTTGATGCACCAAGCATCCACGTAGATGAGGCAAAATGCTCATACTGTGGTGTTTGTACAATCCTTTGTCCATTCTCAGCGCTCACCCTGAAAGTCGCAGGCGAAGAGCGTCTCCCAATCCTTGAAAAAGAAGGTTTCCCTGTATATGATAAGGGAACGAATATCGATCAGGATAAATGTGTCCGTTGTAACATCTGTTCTGAGGTATGTCCACGCGATGCTATTGATCGTGATGTACCACTGTTTGAAGGCCAGGACAAAGAAGGTCTTGCCAAAGGACAGGGTGTCAACCTTGAAATCGAATTCAAGGTCGATGATTCAAAGTGTACAAAATGTAGTATCTGTGCCAACCTCTGTGAAGCAATAGAAGTTGTCCACAAACCATTTACACCAGAAACCGGCAAGGTTGAAGGTCAGGTCTTATGGGATGATGCATACTGTGATGGATGTAATGTCTGTGCAGAAGCATGTCCAAATGATGCAATTACAGTTGTCCGTAAGATTTCTGGAAAGAAGAATCTTGGAACTGTCAGCATCATCGATGATGACTGTTGTACCTGTCGCTGGTGTGCAACCAACTGCCCAACTGAGGCAATTACAATCAACAAGATATTTGAAGGCGAAATTAAGTTTGCATCTGAAAAATGTCCAGGAGGATGTTCTACCTGTGTTGATGTATGCCCGGCAAACGCTATCTACATGCCAACTCCGGCAGCAGCAAGAGATATGCATGGTGTAGTTGAAGCAAATATTGCAGTAAACAAAGATCTCTGTATCCTGTGTGGTGCATGTATTCGTGCATGTCCTGGTGAAGATATCATTTACCTCCGCCGTGACAATATCAGGATCAAAGGAAAAGAAACAGACCTGTTTAAGACCATGAAGGCAAAACTCTGCGTTCCAAGAACTTCAAAGATCGTAGAAGGCTCAAATTCAGCAGGCTCTGGAGAAATTAAGGTGGTAAGCCAGTAAGGAGAATCGAAATGGCAGCAAAATCATACGATAACCCTGAATTAGACAAAAAACTGGCAGACCAGCGGTATCACAACACAACAGCAAGCCCTGAATTCCTTAATGATGTTGTGAGAATCAGCCGTAGTATTGCTAACATGTGCTACCAGTGCGGAACATGTACAGGTTCATGTCCGTCAGCTCCAAGAAGTTCATACCGCATCCGTCTGTTTATGCGTAGAGGACTTATTGGACTTGAAGATGAAGCATTAACAGACCCAGATCTGTGGTTATGTACTACCTGTTACTCCTGTACTGACCGGTGTCCAAGAGACATTGCTCCTACAGACGTAATCATGGCAATGCGTAATCTTGCATTTAAGCGGGATATCATTCCAAAGAACTTCCTTCAGACCGTTCAACTCATTTACACCAACGGTCATGGTGTTCCAAACAATGATGCAAACCGTAAGGCACGTTTAAAATTAGGTCTTGAAGCTGATCCACCAACAACTCACTCATATCCTGAGTATCTTAAAGGAATCAGAAAAATCCTTGACCACTACAAATTGAAAGAAAATGCAGACAGGATTGTAAAGGGTGAGTAATCATGCATGAGTACGCATTTTTCTTAGGTTGTATCGCCCCTAACCGATACCCTGGCTGTGAAGCATCTGCTATCAAAACCAGTGAAAAAGTTGGAATTAAACTCCTCCCATTAAAGGGTGCATCCTGTTGTCCAGCTCCAGGTGCATTTGGATCTATTGATTTAAGTGTATGGTATGCAATGGCAGCAAGAAACCTCTGTCTTGCCGAGGAGATGAAGAAAGATATTGCACTTATCTGTAACGGATGTTATAAATCAATCTTTGAAGTTAACCACATCCTGAAACATGATGAGGAACTGAAAGGAAAGGTAAACGAAGTCCTTGCTGAAATCGATATGCAGTACAATGGAACAATAGATGTTTACCACCTTGCAGAACTCTATTATGATGATAAGGTCTGTGGTATCCAGAAGATTAAAGATTCAGTCACCACACCACTTGTCGGTGGAAAGATTGCCTGTCACTACGGCTGCCACTTAATGAAGCCACAAAAAGACAGACATTACGGAGACACTGAAAATCCAATGTGGTTTGAAGAACTTGTAGAAGCTCTTGGTGCAACCCCTGTCCAGTACCGCAATAAGATGCAGTGTTGTGGAGCAGGCGGTGGTGTCCGTGGATATGATCTCGTTCATGCTCTTGATATCACAAATGAGAAACTCATCAACATGAAAGAGGTCGGAACCGACGCAATCACCGAGGTCTGTCCATTCTGTCAGCTTCAGTTTGACCGTGGTCAGATCGAGATCAAAGAG
>CAYSSW010000040.1:3612-10852 GCA_964434005.1 uncultured Methanospirillum sp. | reverse complement strand
CAGTACTTCACTACAATGAATTGCTTGGTCTTGCACAGGGAATGAGTCCTCAGGACCTTGCTCTTGATCTGCATGCAATTGACTGTACACCATACCTGAAGAAGGTGCTTTAAGGAGGCAAAAAGATGGCAGATATTCCTGAATCAAGAATTGGTGTCTTCGTTTGTCACTGCGGTACCAACATCGCAGGAACAATTAAGGTCTCCGAAGTTGTTGAGTATGCAAAGAATCTTCCACATGTTGCATTTGCAGCAGAATACCAGTACATGTGTTCAACTCCTGGTCAAAACATGATCAAGGAAGCAATTGCAGAACACAAACTTACAGGTATTGTAGTCGCTGCATGTTCACCTCGTCTTCACGAACCAACATTCAGAATTGCTACCAAAGAAGGTGGCCTGAACCAGTTCAGATTTGAGATGGCAAACATCCGTGAGCAGAACTCATGGGTGCATATGCATGGTGATGGTGCAAAAGCAACAGATAAGGCAAAGGATCAGGTAAAACTTGCAGTTGCAAAGGCAGCCTATCTTGAAGACCTCATCCCAAAGAGTGTGCCTGTCGAGAAAGCAGCAATGGTAGTTGGAGCAGGTGTTGGTGGTATTCAGGCATCCCTTGACCTTGCATCAGCAGGTATCAAGACATACCTTGTCGAACGTCTGCCAACAATTGGTGGCCGTATGTCACAGCTCGACAAGACTTTCCCAACACTTGACTGTTCACAGTGTATTCTTGCACCTAAGATGGTTGAAACCGGACGTCATCCAAATATCGAACTCCTTACCTGTCATGAGGTTGAGGAAGTCGAAGGTTACATTGGTAACTTTGAGATTACCCTTCGTAAGAAAGCCCGTGGTGTAATGACACCAACAGAAGCTGCTGCAAAGGGAATTGAAGGTGGTGGATGTAATGGTTGCGGTGACTGTTCATCAGTTTGCCCGGTTATCAAGCCAAATCCATTTGAATTTGGAATGGCACCAAGAAAAGCAATCTTTATCTACCATGCACAGGTTGTTCCACTGATTTACACTGTTGACTTTGAAGCATGTGTAAAGTGTGGTCTTTGTATAGAAGCCTGTGGAACAAAGAAGGCAATCGATCTCGATATGAAAGACGAACTTGTTAAGTACAAGGTCGGAACCGTCATTCTTGCAAGCGGTTATGACTTCGTTAACATTGAAGAGAA
Organism: uncultured Methanospirillum sp.; assembly: GCA_964434005.1. Taxonomy (GTDB): domain Archaea; phylum Halobacteriota; class Methanomicrobia; order Methanomicrobiales; family Methanospirillaceae; genus Methanospirillum. The sequence continues at coordinate 9,666 of CAYSSW010000040.1, read as the reverse complement.
GAGAGAGTGGGGATATAAACGCTATGAAAACGTTATTCACTCACTTGAATTCGAGCGTCTTATCTGTGCATCAGGACCAACCGGTGGTCACCTCATCCGTCCAAGCGATGGAACAACTCCAATGCGTATTGGATTTGTCCTTTGTGCAGGATCACGTGACAACAGTGGTGGAGTAGGCAAACCTTACTGTTCCAGATTCTGTTGTATGTACTCACTCAAACATGCTCACCAGATTATGGAGAAGATTCCAGGTGCTGTTGCATACCTCTTCTACATGGATATCCGGTCCTTTGGTAAGATGTACGAGGAGTTCTACTACCGTATCCAGCATGAGGGTGCCAAGTTCATCCGTGGACGTGTCGCCAATGTGCTTGAGGATCCAGCAACCAAGAACCTCCACGTCTATACTGAAGATACCCTGCTCGGTCGCCCGGTCGATGCAGAAGTCGATCTGCTTGTCCTTGCAGCTGCAGCACAGCCCAATGAAGGTGCAAACGTTCTAGAAGATCCAGACACTAAGAACCTGCATGTATTTGCAGAAGACACTCTTCTTGGCCGTCCGGTTGATATTGAAGTTGATGTACTTGTACTCGCCACTGCAATTCAGCCAAAAGAAGGTGCAACAGAACTTCGTAAGAAATTCGGTGTATCTGCTTCCCAGGATGGCTGGATGCTTGAAGCACACCCGAAGTTAAACCCATGTGGAACAACAACTGCAGGTGTTTTCCTTGCAGGTGTCTGTCAGGGTCCAAAAGATATTCCTGACACTGTGGCACAGGCAGAAGGTGCAGCATCAGCAGCATCTATTCCAATTCACAAAGGTGAAGTAGAACTTGAGCCATACTTTGCAATTTGTGTGGAGGAACTTTGTGCAGGTTGTGGAATGTGTACTAACCTCTGTCCATACGGAGCATTAAGCCTTGGAGAATCCAATGGCAGAATAGTAATGCAGGTAACCGAAGCAAAGTGTAAAGGCTGCGGAACCTGTGGAGGATTCTGTCCAGGTGGTGCAATCAAGATGCAGCACTTCTCGACTCAGCAGATAACCGCTCAGATTAATGCTTTCTTCTCAGGAGATGGTTTCTAATGACAGACGAGTGGAACCCAAAAATTTTTGCGATTATCTGTAACTGGTGTTCATACGCAGGAGCAGATCTTGCCGGTGGAGCTCGTATCCAGTACCCACCAGATGTCCGTGCAATCCGTGTTATGTGCACTGGACGTATCGACATGCTCTTCATTTTGAAGGCATTTGTTGAGGGGGCAGACGGCGTTTTAGTATCAGGATGTCACTTTGGTGACTGCCACTACCTCGAAGGTAACTTCAAGGCAGCAAAACGCATGTTCATGGTAAAAGCTCTTCTTAGAAATATCGGCCTTGATGACAAGCGTTTCCGTATGACCTTTGTATCAGCATCTGAAGGTGCAAAATGGGGAACTGTCATGAAGGATGTCAGTGACAAGATCAGAGAACTTGGTCCCAGCCCGATCGCAGAGTTTAAGAAATAATCAATATCCTTTTTTTAAGAATTGTTAAGAACAGTTTATGATCGGTTACAGTTAATTAGATTTGATGAACATTCATTAAAAAAGCCCTTTTCAGACAGATGTGGCATCTATTTTTCTATTACTTCATCAAGCCGGATTCCGGCTTGTTTCACCTTAAAAAACCCTTATTAACAACTGGTAATCATCTGTTTGAGGGTTTTATGCCCCCGCAGTTTCACCAAAAATAATCATATAAAAAAAGTTGATGATTTTCAGGTGAATGATTTGAAAAATATATTTCATTTATGGTTGATAATTAGTATTTATTTAATAAATATGATTCACCATAATTGACATGTAGTTCATATCATCTTATCAGGATGAGAGAATTGATTAATTACCTTGTATTTAATAGTTTTCATCCCTCCACCGAAAATTATCAAATTGAACAATTTAGATCAATTAGTTTATATATGGTCGATTACGAAGTATTACTTACTGATCTGACCGATCAGAAGATACGCTTCCGTTATAAGTCAATCCTTATGACAGGATTTTCGGGAGATCCTGATGACTAAGAAAACGTTACGAATGATAACTCAACGGGCAGTTGAGGAAGGAATCGCAATGGAGATCGGAAAGACCTCCAAACAGTACTTCGATGCCTGCAGTCTCATCGAGATGAACGCAGAGGACATGAAGGAACTTGGTATTCTGAAGAACACAAATGTTCGTGTCACGAGCGAATCCGGTGAAGTAATTGTCAAGGCTGTTGTCGGACGCCAGAGACTTTACAAGGGCCTTTGTCACATCAGACAGGGAGTCTGGGCAAACCAGGTTGTTCCACCAAGAACACAGTCAACCGGTGCTCCACAATACAGTGGTTTCCCTGTAACTGTTGAACCAGCCCCGGAAGAAAAATTAAAAACCGCACTTCAACTTGTTCAGGGTGCAGTTGGTCTATGGAAGAGTGATTAAATATGCCAAAGGTAATTGAAAATGTTGGATGTCCATATTGTGGATGTTCCTGTGATGATGTCAAGGTCACTGTTTCAGATGATGGAAAAGATATTCTTGAAGTTGAAAATGTGTGTGCAATCGGAACAGAAATCTTCAAACATGGCTGCTCTAAGAACAGAATCAAACTCCCACGTATGCGTCAGCCTGATGGCACAATGAAGGATGTATCCTTTGACGAGGCAATCGAATATACAGCAAGACACTTAATTGCTGCTAAAAAGCCTCTGATGTACGGATTTGGTTCCACAAACTGTGAAGGTCAGGCAGCAGCAGCAAGAGTTATGGAGCTTGCCGGCGGTATGCTTGATAACTGCGCAACTATCTGTCACGGACCATCATTCCTTGCAATCTTTGATAATGGTTATCCAAGCTGCACTCTTGGAGAAGTCAAGAACCGTGCAGATGTCATTGTGTACTGGGGATCAAACCCTGCTCATGCACATCCACGTCACATGTCAAGATACTCAATCTTCCCAAGAGGTTTTTTCACGGGAAAGGGACATAAGAAGAGAACTGTAATCGTTGTAGATCCAAGATTTACTGATACTGCAAATGTTGCAGATATACACCTTCAGATTCAGCAGGGTCATGACTACGAACTTTTCGATGCGTTCCGTATGGTTGTTAACGGCCATGGCGATGACCTTCCAGATGTCGTTGCAGGAATAACCAAAGAAAAGATTCTTGAAGTCGCCGAAATCATGAAGAATGCAAGATTCGGAACAGTCTTCTTCGGAATGGGTCTTACTCACTCTGACGGTCGTAACCACAACATTGACATTGCAATTTCACTCACCCGTGACTTAAACCTTGTCTCAAAGTGGACTATAATGGCAATGCGTGGTCATTATAACATTGCAGGACCTGGTGTTGTCTGGTCATGGACTTTTGGTTTCCCATACTGTCTTGACCTTACAAAGAAAAACTACGCTCACATGAACCCTGGTGAGACAAGTTCTGTTGATATGGCAATGCGTGACGAAGTTGATATGTTTATCAACATCGGAACTGATGCAGGTGCACACTTCCCAATTCCGGCAGTCAAGCACTTAAAGAAACACCCCTGGATTACCATCGACCCAAGTATCAACATGGCATCAGAAATTGCAGATCTCCATATTCCGGTCTGTATCTGTGGTGTTGATGTTGGTGGAATTGTCTATCGTATGGATAATGTGCCAATTCAATTCAGAAAAGTAATTGAACCACCGGAAGGCGTTATGGATGATTACACTCTCCTTAACAAGATTGCTGACCGTATGGAAGAAATTATGAAGAAGGAAGGAGGCAAATAACCATGTCTGAATTAATCATCAAAAATGGTAATGTTTTTGACCCACTTTCTGGAATCAAGGGAGATAAAGTAGATATTGCTATTAAGGATGGAAAAATTGTAGATAAGGTTTCCTCAAAGGCAAAGGTCATTGATGCAGCTGGAAAGACTGTAATGGCTGGTGGTGTTGATATTCACGCCCACGTTGCTGGTGCAAAAGTCAACATTGGCCGTACAATGCGTCCAGAAGATAAATTCTTCCGTGGAGATTACAGAGGCGGAATTCTCAAGCAGGGTAAGCGTATGGAGATGGGCTTTTCAATTCCTTCGACCTACAAGACAGGATATGCTTATTCCAGACTTGGTTACTCCTTTGTGAATGAAGCAGCAATGCCACCACTTTTAGCTGCACACACACACGAAGAAATCCGTGATACCCCAATTATCGATCAGGCAGCAATGCCGGTCTTCGGTAACAACTGGTTCAGTTTTGAATACATCAAGAACGGTGAGATTGAGAACAATGCAGCATATGTTGCCTGGCTTTTAAAGGCAACTTACGGTCTTGGTATTAAGGTTGTAAACCCAGGTGGAACAGAAGCATGGGCATGGGGAGACAACTGTGTCAATGTACACGATCCAGTACCATACTTTGACATAACTCCGGCTGAAATCATTAAAGGTCTTGTTGAGACCAACGAATATCTTGGTCTTCCACACTCTGTGCACCTTCATGGAAACAACCTTGGAAACCCTGGAAACTATGAGCATACAATTGAGACCTTAAAAATTGCAGACGGAATCAAGCCAAACAACAAGTTTGGTCGTGAACAGGTAATTCACAATACACATCTTCAGTTCTTCAGTTACAAAGGAACTTCCTGGGGAGACTTTGGCTCAGCTGCAAAGGAAGTTATGAACTATATCAATGGAACCAAGAACCTAACCGTTGATATGGGTGCTGTAACACTTGATGAGACAACAACAATGACAGCCGATGGTCCATTTGAGCACCACCTTCACACCTTAAACCACTTAAAGTGGGCAAATGCTGATGTGGAACTCGAAACTGGATCTGGTATTGTTCCATACGTCTACGACAAGAACATTACAGTATGTGGTATTCAGTGGGCAGTAGGTCTTGAACTTGCTCTTTACTGTAAAGACATGATGAAGATATTCTTAACAACCGACCATCCAAATGCAGGTCCATTCACTCGATATCCACGTATAATTAAGTGGCTTATGTCTCAGAAAGCCCGTGATGCAACTCTTGCAACTATGAAACGTGAGAGTAAGGTTCGTGATGCAACATATATCACTGAACTTGACCGTGAACTTGACCTTTACGAAATAGCAATGATGACCCGTGCAGGTCCTGCAAAGGCACTTGGACTGTCAGCAATCTATGGAAGCCTTGCTAAAGGTGCAGATGCTAATGTTGCAATCTATAACATAGATCCGGCAAATATGCCAGAAGATCCAGAGCTTATTGAAGCAGCATTCTCTAACACTGCATACACCATAAAGGATGGAGAAGTCTGTGTTATAGATGGACAGGTTGTTGCAGAGCCAGCAAAATGCACTATTTATACAAACGTAAAGATGAATGAGAACGCACAGGTAATGCACGATATTAAGGAGAAATTCCTTAGAAATTACACAGTCAACCTCGACAACTATGCTGTCTTTGACGAACACGTGCACAACCCGCGGCCGATTGATGTAGAAGTGGCCTGAGGTGTAAAGAATGGAAACTGTTACAATGACTCTGGCAAGCAAGCCAGAACTGTTCCTTGAATGCTACAGTGTAACCCCTGATAAATTTGCAGGCTTAAGCCTTGCAGAGATTGCCGCACTTCCGGCCCATGAAGGAAAAATCCAGTGGAAACTTGGAGACTTCTTTACATTTGATGGAAAGGCTGGTGAAACCGCAGATAATACTAAAATTGTCGTCAATGGTGATGTCCGCCGTATGAAGCCGGCGGTGAAATTGTCATCAACAGCGATACCGATATGTATATCGGCGGCTGGATGAGAGGCGGAAAGATTACTGTCAATGGTAATGCAGATAGTTTTCTTGGTATCGCAATGGAAGGCGGAGAAATTACTGTCAATGGTAATGGACAGAACCATGTAGGTAGTGCCTACCGTGGTGACTGGCGTGGAATGAGCGGCGGACTTATCCGTGTAAAGGGTAATGTCGGTAACGATATTGGAACAGCAATGACCGGTGGAACCATCATTGTTGAAGGAAACGCATTCATCCATGT
>CAYSSW010000040.1:0-3592 GCA_964434005.1 uncultured Methanospirillum sp. | reverse complement strand
ATCATCATCAAAGGAGATGTTGAGGGCCGTGTCGGTGGTCAGATGGTTAAGGGAGATGCATACATCTTCGGAACCCTGTTATACCCAATGCCAGGCTTTAAAAAGGTCGGAACCGTCGAGAAGGAAGTTGATGGTGAGACATATACTTTTGATGAGTATATTGGTGATCTTGGTGAGCGTAAGACCAAAAAGAAAGGCGTAATTATTTACGGTCATATCTATATGAAGAAATAATCTCCCTTTTTTATTGACAGTTAAGTTTTTTATAATACTCTCGCCATTCTGATAGTGAATATTAAGGCTAAGGAAAATCTATGAATGAAAATAAAGAAATTCTAAAATATCCAGAATTACCTGTAATTGAGATTGTTGATGATCTTGTTCAGGTATATAAAGAGTACATGGTTGTAAAAGCAACTTTGCAACTTGGATTTTTTGACTGGTTAAATGAGAATGGTCCGGCAACTCCGGAAGAGATCTGTTCCGGGACAGGAGTTAAACCTGAATTTATTGGAGGTCTTCTTGGAACTCTATATTATCTGGATATGGTAAGAAGATCTGATGATATGTATTCTCTCTCTCCAGCATCAAAGATGTATTTCGTTAGCTCTGGAGATTATTATCAGGGAGATTACATCCTTGGCCTTTCAATATCAGATACTCCATGGGCTGAAATTAGTGATTATCTGACTCATCCTGAACTGAAAAAAACCTTTGAACCACTTAATTATGGTGGAATAAAATCGCGGTCAGAACAGTTAATCAGAGGAACAGTTCAAAATGTGGTTAATATCCTGCGAACCATAAAGCAGTTTAATGATGCAAAAACATTATTAGAAATTGGAGGAGGAACAGGTCTTTATGCAATTGCAGCCTGTCAGGCTAATCCCTCTTTAAAAGCATTTGTTTCTGCAAGAGAAGATGAAGCAACTATTGCAGAAGAAAATATTGCCAGTTATAAGATGGAAAATAGAATTACAATCCTGACCGAGGATATCTGGATTGATAAAGTAAAACCAGTAGACATTGCACTCATCTCCCATGCATTATATCCTTTCAGAGATTCGCTTGATGGTATTACTTCACATATTACAACTTTAATCAAACCAGGCGGTTTAATTCTTTCAAACCATTGGTTTTCCGCTCCTCCGGTTGGAAATGGAATGCAGGGATTATATGAACTTGAACTTGCAATTCATGCAAAATACCACCGATTGCCTCCAAGAGATGAATTTGAAAAAGTTTGTAAGAAAAACGGTTTATCACTTCTTCAGGCAGGAGTTATCAGAAGTCAATATGGAGAATCAACTATTCATATCCTTCAAAAAACGGAGTAATAATGACAGCACCAAAATTTGAACAATTTGCTCCCTTCGAGCGTTTAACTGATGAAGAACTTAGGGAAGCAATGGTTATGCACATTAGGATGGGTTATATACTCAAAAACCCGGGAAAGTCCGCAGAAGCTGAGAGTGTTGCAAAGGATATGGTTGAGAAACTTTCACTTGAACAGTTAAAGCAGATACATCCACATACCTTTTTTACAAATAAAAACGGATCAGCAAGGCCACAAAATCCATATGAAATGGCTCTTGCCCTTCTTAATGAATAAGACATTATTTTCTTTTTTACCAGTCGGAAATTTGCGTTAATAGATTAAAGGATAACAGTTTTTCAAGAGATTTGTTAAATACATTCGCCCAAATTAGGCTTTGTTAACAATATGTCCTAAATGTTATTTCAAGTATTCCACCAAGACATGTCACCAACTAATCACCACTTTTCGGAGAATTTCATCAGATTTATAATACAGTTCAACAAAGAGTACATTACACTGTGAATATCCGGGAAATATTTGATCATCTGATGTCACACCCGAAAATGAAATTCACAGATCATGATAAGAGGTTTAATAGGATTTTCCTTAATAAACCATTATTCCGCTGGTCTTTCCAGCAGTGAAAAATCTGACAGAACTGAAAAAATTCTGTCAAATGAACCCAGGTGTTGTTCATGAGCGAAACCAAAACTGAAACCATGAAATACGTTCCAACAACGTGCCCATACTGTGGAGTTGGGTGTTCTTTAAATCTTGTTGTAACTGATGGAAAAGTTGTTGGAGTTGAGGCAAACCGCCGCAGTCCAATTAACGAAGGAAAACTCTGTCCAAAGGGAATGACCTGCTGGGAATCAGTCCACAGCCCAGACCGACTTACTACCCCGTTGATTAAAAAAGATGGTAAGTTTGTAGAAGCTTCCTGGGATGAGGCACTTGACCTTGTGGCCCAGAAATTAAATGAAGGAAATAAGAAACATGGTGCTCATGGATTCGGATTCCAGGTATCATGCAGAACTGTTAATGAAGACTGCTACATTATGCAGAAATTTGCACGTGTTGCTTTTAAGACTAACAATATTGATAACTGTGCACGTATCTGTCACGGACCATCTGTTGCAGGTCTTTCATTATCATTTGGTTCAGGTGCTGCAACAAACGGATTTAAGGATGTCTTTAATTCAAATCTCATCTTCATGATCGGTTCAAACGCAGTAGAAGCCCACCCACTTGCAGGACGCCGTATTCTTCAGGCAAAACTGAAAGGTATTCCACTTGTAGTTTGTGACCCACGTTACACACCAACTGCAAGACTTGCTGATACATATCTTCGTTACAATCCATCCTCACACATTGCTTTAATTAACTCAATGATGTACTGGATCATCAAAGAAGGCCTTGAGGACAAGGAATTCATTAAAACCAGAACAAAAGGATTTGAAGAACTTAAAGAGACTGTCCAGAAGTATGCTGATGTAACCGAAGTTACCGGTGTTCCACCAGAAAGAGTCAAAGAACTTGCAATTCAGTATGCATCTGCTAAGAATGCAGTTATCATCTACTGTCTTGGTATCACTGAGCTTTCAACAGGTACTGACAACGTAAGATCACTTGGTAATCTTGCAATGCTCTGTGGTAACATTGGTCGCCCTGGTGTTGGTGTCAACCCATTCCGTGGTCAGAACAATGTTCAGGGTGCCTGTGATATGGGTGCTTATCCAAACGTCTTCTCTGGATATCAGAAGTGTGCTGATGAAGCTGTACGTAAGAAGATTGAAGAGGCATGGGGAGTTACAGATCTTCCTGACTGGTATGGTACAACCTTAACAGAACAGATTAATGCTTGTGGTGACGAGATTAAGACAATGTACATGCTTGGATTAAATCCGGTTGTCACATATCCAAGCTCAAACCATGTAAAAGAGTGTCTTGATAAACTTGATTTCCTTGTTGTCCAGGATATTTTCTTCACCGAGACCTGTGAGCATGCAGATGTTGTGCTTCCAGGAGCCTGTTTTGCAGAGAAGGAGGGAACATTCTCAAGTGCAGAGCGCCGTATTAACCGTGTAAGAAAAGCAGTTCAGGCACCAGGTCAGGCAAAGGAAGATTACTTTATCTTTGTTGAACTTGCAAAGAAGATGGGCCTTAAAGGCTTTGACTTTACAAGTGCAGAAGAGATCTGGGATGATATGAGAAAGATCACTCCATCAATGGCAGGCTGTTCATATGCAAGACTTAACACTCCAGAGTCATTAT
>CAYSSW010000039.1:16728-23522 GCA_964434005.1 uncultured Methanospirillum sp. | reverse complement strand
ACCTGTTGTCGCGGGGACCGGTTCAGGCCCGGAAGGGAGCAGACTTACCGTGAACGTTCGGCGCCCATAGGAGTGCGGGGCGGAGAAGGAATAATGAAAGAGGAGCTAGAATCGTCTGACAACCGATAACATGTCCCTTTCACAATCTGTTCGGTTTTTATGGCACGAGTCGCAATTATCGGTGCGACCGGAAGAGTTGGCCAATATGCAGCTCTTTCGATCTCGCGAATACCGTATGTAGATTCCATTCTTTTGTATGGAAGGTCGGGTTCTGAAAAGACCCTTGAAGGAATTGCCCAAGATTTACTGGATTCATTTGCAGCCACCGGTACTTCGGTTGAGATTGAATGGACATGTGATCTTAATGACATTGCTGGTAGTGATTTAATTGTAATAACCGCAGGCGTTCCTCGACGGGCAGATCAGACACGTGTTGATCTTGCTGTTGAAAATGGTATGATTATTGCAGATTTGGCAAAAAAGATCGGAGTTGTAGCTCCTGATGCACTGTTAATGATTGTGACAAATCCTGTTGACATCATGACGCATGTAGCCCTCAAATATTCTAAAAAGAAGCCCCATACAGTCTTTGGACTTGGAACACATCTTGATTCAATGAGATTAAAGTCGCTCATCGCAAATTTCTTTTCAGTCCATGTCAGTGAGGTTCACACCCGTATCATTGGAGAGCATGGTGACAGTATGGTTCCTCTATGGTCAGCGACAACTATAGGAGGTATCCAGATCGCAAACCTGCCAACCTTTGGTGCCCTTCCTATTGATGAATTCATGGAGACAGTAAGAAACTCAGGTCAGAAGATAATTGCCTCTAAAGGTGCGACTGTGCTTGGTCCTGGTGAAGCTATCTCAACAATCATCAAGACAATACTTGGTGATGAAAAAAGAATTCTGACAATCTCTGCTTATGTCAGAACAGAAGTCCATGGAATTGGTTCTGTCTGTATCGGGGTGCCTGCATATATCACACGCGAGGGAGTGTACCCGGTACCTATCAAAATTGATACACTTGAGGTTCATGCCTACAAGACATCTGTAGAGAAGATTAAAGAGATAACCACAGAAGTCTTTGCAATCCTTGATTCAAAAACGAGCAATGATAAAGATGAGGATAGCAAAGACACAGATAACACTGAAAACAAGAACTCATAAAATACTTTATGAACTTAAAAAAGATTCTGGTTTAGAGCAGAGTTGATCCGACAATTTCGGCCCGCTCAACACCATCAATTGCATTTAATGCATTTTCGACGGCTTCGGTCTGACCTTCTGCATCAGGAACAACAACTGCTACCTGAAGTGCAACAAGACCAAAACCTATTGGTTCTTCACGTATTTCCTGAACACGTGGAAGAGCTTTCATAATCTGTTCCTTAATCTTTTCTCTGTCGATTTCAGGCGATTCTGGCATTACCTTAATGATAAGTGCTACATCTCCCATATCAGGGTCCCTCAAATCCACAGGTTGGGCATGTATAACTAATACTCTGTTCTCTGCACCGGAAGCATCGGCGTAATTCAGTTCCGCATGCAGGGCAGCCAAACTTAACTGAACCCTCTTCTGCCATCGGGCCATTGCATGAAGTGCATTTCTCAACGGTCATATCTTGATATCTCCTGAGATGCTAATATTTTTCACCTTCTGTCCTGATAAAATGTTTTGCCAAACTCTGTTCCGGTAACATCTCTCATAGAAAAAAAGTTATTAATAGTCATCTTTTTTTGTCCATTTATTATCCAGCCCTTTATCTTATGTTCTTTGATAAAATCAATAAAAGAACTGTCAAGATCGTCTGTTTTGAAATTTTCAGTTATTATATCAACATAATCTCCATCAGGTATCTGCCGGATTTTATCAATTGATTTAAGAATAAGAAGTGGCGCGCTAAGTCTGTCGGCCACCCATGCCGCAATAGTATCAGATGTGACATCCCATGAATGAGGCAGGGGATCATATTCTCTCATCAGATTATATGGGAGAAGGACTGATAATCCGCTATAAAGAGAATCAAGGCAATCAGTTACAGGTATTCCATAAGATGACAATAACCATCCGGTCTGTTCCATTGCAAGCACTGCCATGAAATGAGAAGTATTGTCATCAAGTCCACATGATCTAACAGCATCTGCAAAATATCCACCGCCGGGAACAATGAGTGCATGAGGATTTATTGAGATTAGTGTCTTTATCGCCGGATCATTTCTATTTGTTAGCAGACTTCCCCCATATTTTATGACAAGTTTTTTTCCATCTGTTGGTGGCACATATTTCATTCTTAAGATCTAAGTTTTTTTTAGGTATATTCATAGAGTGATACAGGATAACACTATCAATGCAATCTCCTCTCCTACAGCTGTATATTCTGATACTTTTTATAATAATCCAGATAATACCGACAGCAGCCTTTGAAATTACTGAGGTCTATCCAGATACACTGTTAAAAGAAGATCCTGATGAATATTTTATCATTGAAGGAGAGGGAAGCCTTGATGATATTACCATATCTGATGGCGAAGGAATTTTAAAAATTCCGGCTGGAAAAATGTCAGACGGGCGAATTGTTGTTGCTGAAATGGGTGTTTCATACCATGATGTATGGGGCGAATGGCCGGATTATGAGATCTTTGACACCACTCCACTTGTCCCGGAAGTAATGAAGACAAAAAATTTTAAATTTGGCAATAAACAGGATGAAATTGTTTTATCTATATTCAATACACCCATACAGACTTTTTCATGGCCAGACATGGCTCAATCCAAATCCGGCCAGATTCATTATCTTGAGAATGGTGAATGGGATAAAAGAATCTATCTTCAGGGTCAGAGTAAATTTGAGCCAATAATTGTAAAAAATGTATCTGGAATCATTACCGTTTCTCCTGACTGTTCAAGAGATCTTTTGCTTAGTATTGTCCGAAATGCAAAAGATGAAATTCTTCTCAATGTTTATGAGTTTACTGACATGGAACTTGCAAGAGTGCTTGGCCAGAAATTTTATGAAGGAGTAAGCATCACTGTAATCCTTGACGGAAGTCCGGTTGGTGGTATTAGTTCTGAAGAAAAAGCAGTCATCGCAGATTTAACAGGTAATAATATTCCGGTTTATATGATGGGTGGAGATGGAAAAAATGCTCCCTATCGGTTTGATCATGCGAAATACATAGTTACTGACAGGAATAATCTTTTCCTCTCCACTGAAAACTTCAAATACCATTCATTTCCAAAAAGTGGTGTTACCGGGAACCGTGGCTGGTCAGTCTCTGTCAATTCAACAGAACTTGCAGAATACTTTTCAGAAGTCTTTCTTTTTGATCTAAATACCTCCGAAATTTTAAAACCATCAAAGATATCAGAAACAATATCAGGAACACCGGAAATTGAAGAGGGCAGTTCATACAGACAGACTTTCACCCCTGTCTCATTTGATAATGCTACGGTAACTACCGTCCTTTCTCCTGACAATAGTTATCTTGTAACTGATCTGATAAACAATGCCACAAAATCGGTTGATGTAATTGAGGCATATATTAAGGAATATTCCAAGGATCGCGAGAATCCATATCTTCATGCTATAATTAATGCAGCAAGAAGGGGTGTTCAAACAAGAGTTCTACTTGACTCATATTACTATAATATCGAAGATGAGAATGATAATGATGAAATGGTTGCCTATCTTAACGAAATTGCCAGAGAAGAATCTATTCCACTCTCTGCAAAACTAATAGACCTTGACAGTTCAAATCTTTTAAAAATTCATGCAAAAGGAGTCATTACAGAAGATCAGGTGCTCATCTCAAGTATCAACTGGAATGAAAACTCACCGACCTATAACCGTGAAGCAGGGCTTATCATAACAAATCCAAAGGTTATCTCATACCTGTCTTCTGTTTATGAAAAAGACTGGATAGGAACAGACGGAAAGGTTGATTCAGTAATACCAGCGAGACCTGAAAATGATTCAGAATCCCTTAAGATGAAATTATTAATTTTAATCGTAATCCTTCTGATTATCATCTGGGCACGAAAATTGAAAAAAATGAGACGACGATGAACAAATGTAAATTTTAGATGTATTCTGCAAGGAATACAAATACCAGATAATAAACTGATACACAAAGCATCAAAACACCGGCAATCCTGTTAATCAGGAGATGGTTTGATGTAAGTTTGTCTATAACCCATCTGTTTTTCTGCATTGGAAGTGCTGACAAGACAAGTAATGGTGTTGCCATACCAATTCCAAACAGGACAAAGTTTACAAAATTTGAGAGAAAATCAACTGTTGTAGTCGAAAGAGCAAAAAGGAGAATTACTGATGACGGATTACATGGCATTGCTACAAGGCCAAAAAAGGCTCCAAAAAGAAGAGCTGTGACATATGGAGTTTTTCCTGCCGGTGTAGTTATCGTTGGGAAAAACCGCCCAATATCATATCCAATTATCATTCCGATACTCATTATCGCCAATAAGAAGTATACCACAGGGCCTAATATTCCGATCACAACTGATGCTGACACCTGAAGAAATGCCACAAATATTAATCCAAATGTAAACATTGCAAGTAAAACACCAGCCGTTACAACAAGGCCAAGTTTTAACGGTGATATCTTTTTGTCACTCTCTGCTCTTGCCGCAAGAAAAGCAAGATAGCCGGGGTACATTGGAAGGACACATACTGCCCCAAGCGGCGTATAAAGTCCTGCAAGGAAGGATAATATCCAGATTTCAATACTAATGTCCATAATCATAAGCAGAGTGTTTCTGTAGCTTTTTGAAGTGTATCTGCATCAAATATCCCGGATCCAAGTTTATGTGCCCCGTTTGGACAGACAACAATCGTCTGAGGAATCTCAAGGACTACATCTGCTCCATGCAGACTAATCAGGGCTTTTGTGAGATCACTTGGGGCATTGGCATAATACCCCTTAAATTTGTTCTTTTCGACATGATATTTCAGAGTATTTTTATCTTCATTTGGATCAATATCAAGTCCGACAATAGTGATATCCGGATTATCTGAAAGCTTATTTGTGGACTCCAATAGTTGTTTGGTGCACCCCGGACACCATACTGCAAAGGTATGAATGATAACAGGTTTACCTTCTGCAATAAGTTGCCTTATATTAAACCTGTTTCCGGTAATAACATCGGTCATATTAGTATCAACCCATGAGGTTCCGGCAAATTCTCCGGCATCTACATCTTCAACTACAGGGTCTGTAATCTGTTTTTCTGTAGACACCAATTCAGATTCTGCTGTTACACCGGCAATGAGAAGGACAAGTACTATTGTTATAAGTCCTACAATTCTACCGCTGTAATATCGAGAAAAATTCATATATTTATTCAGAGCTCCTAATTCAAATAGTTCAGTGTTTGATTAAAAATAGTAATAATTTATGGGAAATACCATTGAATGGCAAATGCTACGACAAAGGTCGCGATTCCAAAGACAATCTGTGGCAATGTATACCACTTAAAGACCTGCTTTACATCATCACCGGTAGTTCTATGAAGCAGCCAGAAATATGGATCTGTTACAAAGCACATAATACCTGCACCGGCAATTATCATCAGAATTAATGCTAATGGATTCATAGCCGTTGCAATAGCCGGAATTGTTCCAATGATTGAAGCTGTTGTGATTGAAGTTACAATTCTTGAACCCTGCGCAGTCTGAAGCATTGCAGCTAAGGCAAATGGAATTACCACAAGAGGAACGTGGTTTGCAAGCATGTTTAATGCATCATATGAAAATGCACTCTGCGTTATCATGTAACCAAGTGCCCCGGCACCACAGATATCAAAGATAATTACACCGGCGTGTTTTGCCCCTAGGACAAAACCGGTCCACCGTCTTTCAGGAACAGCAATAAGAACAGACATTACCATTCCGGCAAACATTATGAACTGTAACAGGCTTGCATGAGTTAATCCCATTACAAAGAGTCCAAATGGAATTCCTGCAAAGATTACAATAAATGGAGACCAAGCTTTTAAGTGGAATCTCTTTTCAGGGACATTTTGCCGAGCCTCAATTTCTTCGGTCGTTGTCGCTTTGGTTTCTATCGCTTCAGTCTCAATCTGCTTTGTAGCAATTTCTTCATAAGTATCTATAGCATCTACATTAACCTCTTCAGTTATCTCTGACGTATTGGTAGTCTCATCCCAGGAGAATTTTCGTTTTACGATAAATATCAGAGGGATGAGGAAGATAAGCGTTAACGGGATGATTATCAGATCATAAACAAGAGGTGAGAATGATGTTTTAAATGTATCAAAGAGTGGAAATGTCACTGGTGTCGGGTATACAAAGGCAATTCCAACTGCACTTCCAACTGCTACCAAATATAAAAGAGCACTTCTTTTTCGTGGATCTCCTGTCAGACGCTCAAGCACGGGTGTTAATACCATATATGCTGTGATTGGACAGGTTGACGGGATAGCAATCACATACCCTGCTATTGCAGAAAGAGTTGGTGGAGTTTTAAGCACTCGTCTGATATCTGAAATAATATCCCCGATTAGTCCCTCTTCAACAAGATACTTTGCAATTACAGAACCTGCAAGAATTGGAATCCCAAGACTGTTGAAGATGGATGCACAACCCATTGCAGCGGTAGTAAATACAGTATCTGCATTTCCTCCAATGGCAAGTCCATAGCATACCGCACCACCCACAAGCGTTAAAAATGGAGGCACTTTATATCTGATCCCGATGATCGAAATAGCAACGATAACAAGGAAAAAGATCAGAAGAGTATTCATTAACAGA
>CAYSSW010000039.1:0-16718 GCA_964434005.1 uncultured Methanospirillum sp. | reverse complement strand
TTGATCTGAAACCATATCAACATGCAAGAGGACAAAATTATTCATGTATATAGAAAGACAGGAACTTGTAGGTCTTATCCTTTTAATTGTCGTCACTCTTGTCGTATTGGCAGGAGTTGTAATAATCCCTGAAATGGCAGGAAAAGAGGAGTATGCAAAGGAGTATACACCTGATCTTCCTGAAGGAACACTTGTAACAATATCAGGAACAGCAGATAATCCGCACGAGACAAAAAATGGCGGCCATCTAATAATGAATATCGATGACGTTATGATATTTATTCCGGCAACCGCGCTTCCTGAATTTGAAATAACAGAAGGCCTTCCGGTTAAAATAATCGGAAAAATTCAGATATGGAACCAAAATAGGGAAATTATGGTGAGTCACCGTGATGATATAACTATAGATAATACAGGATAATTAGTCTGTGACTTCAAGCGACAGATCAATGTTTTTGACAGAATGAGTCAGTGCACCCATACTAATCCTGTTAATATCAAGAACAGCATACTCATCGATATTTTTTTCAGTTACACCACCTGATACCTCAATAACCACTCTTCCGCGCAGATCTTTTTCTGATAATGCATTAAGACAATCTTTGATCTTTACAGGTGTCATATTATCAAACATGATGATATCTGCTCCTCCTTTTATGGCAGATATTGCATCTTCAAGGGATTCTACCTCAACTTCTATCCGGTGGTATGTATCAGCAGCCCTTGCACGTCGTACTGCCTCCCCCACAGAAATGAGATTTCTATGTGTATCTTTTATGAGAAATGCATCAGAGAGTCCAAATCTATGAGGATCCGCACCTCCAATTGCTGCGGCCTTTTTATCAATGAGGCGAAGTCCTGGAGCAGTCTTTCTTGTGACGGCAATTTTACATTTTGGATTAATTGTAGAAATTTTGGTCTGTATTCGTCTGCATGTTGTTGCTATGCCGCACATTCTCCCCATAAGGTTAAGGACTGTCCTTTCAATCAGTAAAATATCCCTTACATCCCCCGAAAGGGTTGCAATAACTCCTCCGGCGGTGATACTTTTGCCATCAGGAATCTGATCCTTTATTGTGATTCCATAATAGTTACAAATCCTGGAGAATTCTTCGCCACCGGCAATGACGGTATCTTCCCGTGTCAGAATTACTGCATTGCAGGAAATTGGATCTAATACATAGGCAGTTGTGATGTCACCATAAGGTGCATCCTCCTCAATAAAAGAGAGTAATTTTGATAATGGAATTTCAGGGAGTTTCATGAGACTTCAAGCATTTTGTTTACGGATTTTTGTGCTTTTTCGATAACAGACTGATCAATTATCATCTCTCCGGTCAGGTTCTCAAGACAATTTTTTACTTCAGATAATGATATCTTTTTCATATCAGCGCATATTGCATCCTTCCTGCCATAGTATGTAACATCAGGATGAAGTAGTTTTAATCGGTCAATCATTCCGTTTTCTGTAAATATATGCCATGCTGATCTTTGATCTTCTTCAATCAATGCTGCCATTTTACCGGTTGAGACTACATAGTCAGCACCCATTTGAACATTTTCATAGCATTCAGGGTGAACAATTATCTTGCCTCCGGTTTTTCGGGCTATATCTACATCAGCCTTCGTAAACCCTATATGAATCGGGCAATGTCCATCCGAAGGGATTGGAATTATTGTTTTTGTAGGTATTTCCCGTGCTACAAAATTTGCAAGATTACTGTCAGGTCCAAAGAGAATAACTTTTTCTTTTAATGATTTTACAACCTTTACAGCGTTACCTGATGTACATGTAATGTCTGCCATTGCCTTGCACTCTGCCGAACTGTTTACATAAACAACAACTGCTGCATCAGGGTGTTCTTTTTTTGCTTCTTCAATTATTTTGGGAGTTAAGAAATCTGCAAGTGGGCATCCTGCATCAGGGACCGGAGTAAACACCCTTTTTTTGGGATTAAGGATCTTTGCAGTCTCGGCCATGAAGGAAACGCCACAGACAATGAGTATATCAGCCTTTGCATCGCGTGCTTTTAATGAGAGTTCAAGGCTGTCGCCTATAAAATCGGCCACTTCATAGATCTCTTTCTTTTGATAGTTGTGCGCCAAAATTATTGCTTTTTTTTTCTCCTTTAGAGTCTTTATCGCATTAATCAGTTTTTCCATCTTATGCTCCGATAACAAGTGGACTATCAAGGTTTTTTAAGAGTGACAGGACCGACAGTGCGGCAAGATAACTTGTGGATTTGTTGTCAGGACTTGGAAGGTTGCTGACCTTTGTGTATACCTCTCCAAACTCTCCTTTTACCCAGATCTCATGGATATTCTTGTCAACCGCCGGATCTGCATATAGTTCCACTTCAACCGGGTTATCTGATGCTATAGAGAGCGCAACCGAGACGTTGATGTTTTTTGGGAAGAGTTTGATACACTCATTGGCCTTTCCTTTAAATGCAAGGGTTCTTTCCATTACATCCATATGAAGACTTTCAGGACTTTTTGTCGTCCTTAGAAGAATCTGGTCAAGTTTACTAATCTGGCCAATCTTCATATTGTCAACTCCAAAGATTGCCCCGGTAGGGATATGGATCTTGCGTCCATTCTCTTTTGCAAAGCCCAAAATCTGTTGTTTAAAAGTATCGTTGGCAAATGCTCCGACAGACAATACAAGCATGTCCTTCTTTGCAGTAAGTACTTCAAGGGCATATTGTCTGACAGCCATAACCGATGCAGCCTCGACACAGATATCATAGTCAGCAGTAATAAAGTCAGAGAACTCTGTATAGTAGGGTATACCAGTGTCTGCTGAAAGTTTTTCGGCATGTTCGCCTATTTGATCAAAAAGAGCTGCCACTTCGAACCCGTTTATGTGGGTTGCAATGATTCTTCCTACATTGCCACATCCGAGGAGGCCAATTCTTACCATTGTCTACATATTTGTACAAGTTGCTTTAATCTTTTTGCTTCAGGAGAGGATGGGGAGATCTTAAGTTTAGATGTTGTTGGAATTTTTGAGAAAAGTTAATTTGCTTTGATGATCGTTATAGTTGGTTAATTGAGATTTTCATAAATTTGAAAAAAAACGGTTTTGATGGTAAATTAGATTTTGGTATAGAGTCAATGTGGTTAAAGTAATCATTATGAATACCCTATCCACAATCAAATTAATTATCGTAAATTTTGGGAAAAAAGAAAAATTGAGTCTTATAGACTCATGTTTCACTGCTTAACTTCAGTTGGATTACTGACGGTCTTCGTCAATTCCTGTAAATATTCCTGTTTCGGCAGAATCCTTTTTGCCATCAATGTCTGTAACTGTCAGGGTTACATAGTAATAACGACCCGTTAACGGGAATGTGTGTGTTATTTCTTCACCATATCCTGATGATGACTCATCACCAAAGTCCCATTGCCAGTTGATTGCATTTTCAGAAGTTGATGCATCCAATAGGAAAGTCTTGGGGTCGTTTAAATCTAATAGTTCATACGTGTAACTTGCTTTTACTTTTGGTTTTTCAGAAACAATCAAAGTCTCAGTTTTTTCTGAAGTCTTACCATTTGCCTTTGTAATTTTAAGGTTTATAGTATATGTTCCAGCATTATCAAAGTTCACTATCTCTTCATCAAGTGTATCATCAGCAAGGACGGTATCTGAAACAGTCCATTTTCTGGTATAATCAGAAGCTTTTGAAGTATCAGTCAATAATACCTGAACTGGAACATTACTACCTGATTGAGTGATGGTGAATTCTGCCTTAAAGGTTTCAGGTTTGTCATATCCTTCTCCGGTCTGAACTGTATAGGTTTTGGTGCTTGTAACCCCATTTGTGCCAGTAACCGTTAAGGTGACAGTATATTCTTTATCAGCGGTTTTGTATCTGTGAGTTGGGTTCTGTTCAGAACTTGTAGATCCATCTCCGAAATCCCATGCCCATAATTTAATCATATCTTGTGGATATGAAGTATCATAAAACTTAACTAAATAACAGCATGTGTCCATATCGTTGAGATATTCCCAGAAGAAATCTGCAACAGGTAATGTACCAACAGTAATAGGTTTAGTTGAATTAGTTGCTGTCTGTCCATTACGAAGAGTGCATACTACCGAAGCATTATAAGTTCCGTTGGATTCAAAGGTATATTCAATATCCTGTCCATGAATCATTGCAACTGTACTATTTTTGCCTTCATAAATAGACCAGGCCCAGTCTTTAACTAAATTATCAACTTCTTCAGAAGTTTTATCACTAATTGTAGCATCAGCGGTAAAGTAAACATGAAGTGGGGATTCACCACTTGTCGGATTTGCATCTGCAGTTACATAAAAATTATCATATAAAACTTCAACCGGATATGTTTTAGTATCACTCTTTGAAGAATTTGAAACAGTTAATGTAACATCATATATTCCAGGATGGTTGAATGTATGATTAGGTGTCTGAAGGCTTGAAGTAGTTTTATCTCCAAAATCCCAGAGATAACTTGTAACATAACCTGTTGAGAGGTCAATAAACTTTACAGGTTTTTTCTCTATTACCTGGCCACCTTTTAGATCTTCAGAAATCCAAGTAAAATTGGCTTTTGGATCTGCTTCTTTAGGAATATAGATTGTTTTGGAAACAAAATCCTTTAATCCAGAATCTGCTGTAACTATTGTCAGGTTTACTGGAATTGTTGCACCTGACCACAAATCGATAATATCGAGTTTTACTTCAGGCAACTGTGTGTCTGGAACAGCTTTTCCATCAATATTCCAGTACCAGCCTATGATATTTGAACTGCCAACCTGTGACTGATCAAATAATGTAATCTTTCCGGGCCAGTTCTTGTAATCAATAGTATATGAGAAATTTGCATCTATTGTTGGATTTTCTTTGAGAATAGTGATATTTTTCCCACCCGTTACACTTGATGTATCACTTCCAACAGTTGTCAGAGATATAGTATAAACACCTGGCTCTGTAAAGGTATAATTCACAACTTGTTTACTAAAGGATGCTCCATTTATAGTCCATTTATACAATATAGCACTGTTATCAGTAGCATTAAACTTTACAGTATCCCCAACAGGGAATGAGTCTCCATCAATTCCGGGTAGACCCTGAAGATCCACCATTGTAAATTCTGCAGAAATTGCACTCACTGGTGATATTACCATAAGACCGGCAATTATGCAGAGTATGAGAAAGATGCCTTTCATCATTTTTCCATCAGTTTGTTTTTTTGTCATACTTTCCATCCCATCAAACATAAATAGGTTAGAGATCTCCGAACTCTGTTTCTATTAATTATCAATTATATCCTCATTGATATAAAATACATTTTATCTATAAAGAATATAGAGGTTATCAAACCACTATATCCTTAACTATTGCATCCTCATTGACATCGTTGGATACAAATAATTTTACAGTATAATTTCCGGGTTTACTATAGGTATGGTTTAGAGATCGTTCTTTAGAGGTAAATCCATCACCAAATGACCAGAACCAGGTAGTTGGGAAACCCGTTGAATCCGTTGAATCGAATTTAACCATTAGGGGATCATCAACGGATTTCGTTTCAGTAAAGTTGGCGACAAGGTTTTCTACAAAAATTATAGTAGAGTTGTACTTGGTAATGTTATTTTGCGAAATACTGTGATTTACGAGGAATGATCCTTCTTCATCAAAGATACATACCAACCGCTTTGTATCATTTACTGAAACAATAGAATTGGCAATATCAGTTACAGTCCAGTTACTGATTATATCACCGGTATAGATAGAGGTGTCAGTAAAAGTGACCGATAATGGTGGATTTCCATAAAGTGGGGATGCCACAAATCTTGATGTGAGGAACGATGGCTCGGTTACAATCACGGTCTTTGTGGCAGGTTCAGTACTTGTTCGAGTATTATCTGCAACATTAAGAGTGACTTCATAGGTTCCAGCGGTTAAATAATTGTGAACTGGATTCTGCACATCAGATGTACTACCATCATCAAAATCCCATTCCCATTTTGTGACATTTGCAGGAGTGGTGTCATAAAATGAAACAGTCAGAGGTACTTCTCCTTCTGTTGGGACTGCTATGAAAGAGGGTACTAATTCGGGAGCTGTTTCGACGTTTATGGTAGCGTTTGCCATTTTAAGAGGATATCCATCAGGAGTTTTTACATCTAAAGTTACATTGTATCTACCATTGTCTGCAAAGGTATGGATAGGATTTTGTTCATTACTAAAAGTCCCGTCGTCAAATACCCAAGAATAATTTACCTGTCCCCCCCATTCAGGTTTTAATATACTCTGATCAATGAAATGAACAACCATTGGAACAAAAGTCGAGTCGCCTTCAGCTCTCCATGTAAAGGCCGCATATGGTTTTTCAGTTTCATCAACTGTAATGTTTAATGAATACTTATCACTTTGAAGTTTGGTTACCGCATCAGTTACCGTAAGATTTACCTGATAAATTCCATTCTCTTCAAAGGTATGATTGGGGTTTTGCAGATCAGATGTTTGACCATCGTCAAACTCCCAGTTCCAAGTTGCTATCTCGCCACTACCACCGGATGATGATCCAAAGAATGACACGTTAAGTGGAGCTCTGCCATATCCCGGAACAGGAATAAAGGATGCATTTGGATTGCCAAGTGGATCTGGCTCAAACACATTAATTGTAAGCCCATAATCAGTAACAGTTTGACTTGGAGAATCTATTTTAGAGATTATAATTTTTGGTTGATAGGTTCCAGCATTCATATATGTGTGTTCTAACAGACCTGTTTCTTGAATAACATCATGAGTGTTATCATCAAAATTAAACGTATACGAATATCCTTTTGGATCCTTTGGATCAACCAGACTTGTATCAATAAATGTCACATTGAGTGGAGCAGTTCCATTAAGTGGAGTTACTGCAAACCGTCCCCAGGGGTAAAGCCTGTTTGAAACCGTGAAATTATCCTTGAATGTGGATTTTAAATTAGAAGCAGTATCCGTCACAGTAAGATTTACAGTGTAAGTACCATTGATCAGGTTAAACAATGAAAGATTGCTACTATTGTTCGTAAATCTGCCAGTACTACTTGAATTATACAGTTGCTCAAATACAACCGCAGTTTCATTTCTGACCGTCCAATTCCATGAAGTATCATTACTTGCATTCACAAGTGACTGATCTACAAGAGTCAGGTTAAATGGTGAATCACCAAACTTTGGAATAATCTCAAATCTTGCCTGTGGAGTCTGTGCAGCGGATGCAACAAGACAAACAGATAAAAGTATCAGGATGAAAACTCCAGATACCAGATAGTAATTCCGGCTTTTTTGTTTAGCCTGGAATGTATCACTGACAGTGTGCCCTTTTTTCATAATCCCCACCAATCCATCTGGTTGGCCAATATGATGCTGAATAATCTCATGATTCATTATGAGTATTATTGGTCAGATCATATATCATTTGTAACATATAATTCACGCCATAATAAATAATCCGATTGGAATCTTTCATTAAAATAAAAATTCTCTACCTATATTTTTATAAACAGGTCTATAATATTAAGCGAATTTCTGTTAACCATCATCTCCACATTGTAGAGATCATTAAAATGCCTTCCAAAAAATAAAACCTATTCTTAGGACATATTAATGTTAAACAATCAATTCATAGGTTATAAAAGCAGATCTCACGATTCGTTAGAAAAACGGGATCAATACATTGCAGAAATTATTCATGCATCATCATTGCGCGTATTTTAAGGAACATCTGTGTTTCGAAAAATCAGAGATATCAGACCTAATCATTTTAGAATTGGTGAATTTTCTGGAATCAACCGTTATAATACTATAATTAAACTATAGGGAGTTATACCTGCGGCTCTATCTGGATCCAAGAGTCAGTTGAATCATACACTCTAAAAATTACCCATAGACAAGTTGATTTTTATCATAATTGGGAGATTTCTTAAGGATTTATTAGGAGAAAAGAGTTAAACAGATTTTTCTAAAAAAGATCCAAAATGGTAGCATAGTAGGTAAGTATAGTAGGTAAGTTAATGTTTATCTTGATGCAAAGGCAAACTTGGGAGTTATCAGTCTACCTCTGAATCCTAATCCTATAGAAAAAAGAAAGAAAAATCAGGCTGTAATGATGAGATCTTCCTTTTTCATCAAAAGCCCTGCAATTATACTGATGATTCCAAAGATTAGACAATACAATCCAAGAATTATGATAAGCAGAAGTGAACCCTGTTCAGGAAACGGAACAACAGCAACAAGAATTCCAAAGAGAATTCCGATAAATCCACTTATCCAGAGAAGCATCCGGTGAGGAAATCCTGGAAGTGACACAGCCACTAAAACTTCTGCAATACCGGTAATAAACAGCCATATAGCCACAAGAAGTGTTAATGCAACGACCATCCATGTTGGTGATATAAAGATAAGAATTGCAACAATCACTCCAAGAACTGAAAGGATAAGCGGAATTAGGTGATTCTTTATCCCGGATTCATTAGATAAACAGATACCGCCGGTAACTACTGAGATGACAAGTAAAAAAATACCGATTAGATATGCGATAATGTCCTGGATTGCAATTGGAGTAATAAAACAAAGTATTCCAATCAATAATGCAAAAACACCACGTGCTAATAGCCCATCTTTTGTAATTAGATCCATAATATCAATTGTATATGAATCTCCTAAACATAAAAAATATGGTATAAGTAATTATGGAAGATATCCACCAGTATAAGTATTTGAAAGCATCCGGTGAATAAGAGTTGAGGCCCCTGTTGGTGGTTTGATCTCAAGAGAAAATGTTCCTCCTGCAAGAGGACCAGTCATTCCGGCAGCCTCAAGATCAATACTGATACGTTGACTTCCTCCTGATTCAACAAAACCATCATGAGGCGTTACAGCATTAAGTGAAATATCAGATCCAACATTATTATCGGTAGCATAATAGTATGTCATCTTTGAAAGATCAATTGACTGTCCACTTTCAGGCACATTTATCGAAAAAATAAGGCGGGTAAGACCTCCTTTTGTCTCATCATACATTCCGCCGACAAATCCATCTGAAAATGTAGAAGAAGTTACTTCCTTTATTCCGGCATATGTAACTTCCTGCACCTTCCCGGTGGCAAAAAAGCCCATACTAAGCACTGAATATGAGAAAACCGCTGCAACAACTACAAAGGCGATCATAATAATTGCAGCTTCCAATCCTGAAAATGCCAAATTCTGCTTCAAAATGGTTCATCATATATTATGTAATCACATTATTAACAAATTTTGGTTAAATACTACTTATCAGTTGTATCTTTCAACCGGTGGGTATACCTATTCCTATAAACTATTAAGTTTACCTAACTTTTGTTACATCTGAAAAAAAGGTGAACCTATGAAGTCATATATATTCATAATTGGAATTATTGCAGCAATATTCCTCTGTATCAGTTGTGTTGCCGCAGCAGATGAGGAACAAAAAGGACCTGCACCAGATGATTGTACTGATTATGCAAAAGTTGCAGAAACTCTTGGTGTAACCGAGGAGGAATTAAAGGCTGCAATGAAAGGCCCTGGAGACAGACCGGAAATGAACTTTTCAGACGCATCTGTAACACTTGGTATCTCTGAAGAGTCATTAAAGGAAGTCATGGACACTAAAGAAGGAGAGCGGATGAACCTTACTGAGTCAGCAGCAGCACTTGGCGTTTCAGAAGAAGCCCTAAGATCTGCCCTTAAAATGCCAGAACCTACAGAAGGAGAAATGCCAGAACCTAAAGATGGAGAAAACCCATCATTTGATGGCATGGGTGGCCCTATAAAGGATATCTCCGAAAATCTTGGACTTGATATTAACAAAGTTTCAGAAGCTTTTACAGCAGCTAAAACCTGCTGATCTTTTTTTATTTTGTTTTTCTAATATGAACACCGTTTAAAACCGGTGAGCCTGTAACAAAATATCTTCTAATTACCTGACCATAAACTTCAACAACATCATCTTTATTGATATCAGTCCTTGGAGAGGTAAACATCTTAACAGTAATAGTACCTGTCCTGTCAGAAACAATGAAATGAGGACGGTTTAATAGTTTAAATCTTGCTTCTTCTACAAGACCCACAATCTTAACAGGTTTTCCAATCATATGCTCATTAATCTCTCTGATTTTAACTGTTTTTGACTCAGCCTCATAGATTGGAGTTAAATCTTCATACTCTGACTGGGAGAGATATGTCATACCCATAGGTATCAGAATTAAAAGGACAAGCGTTGGCAGTGCCCAGATAAGTATTCTGAGATCCCCGGTAATTACAACATATACAAGCAGCAATACAGCAAAAAATGCAAAGACAAACAGATGTAATGCTGATGGACGAAACTTTGTCGGAAATATGGAAAGCAGATTCATTAACAGATATTGATTCTTATCTAAAAAAAGAGACCGGAATTAATTTCCGAAGATTATTCGAGTGCTTCAACTTCTTTCTTGAATGCAATGTAGTAAATCAGACCAACAAAGATCATTCCGCCAACAATGTTTCCAAGAGTGACAATGATAATGTTGTTAGTCCACATTGAGACCCAGTTAAGTGTTGCTAACTTTTCAGCACCAATTGTTGCTATCTGTTCAGGGTTAAGGTATCCGGATGTCAGAATTCCAGCAGGGATGAAATACATATTTGCAACACAGTGTTCAAATCCTGATGAAACGAAGGCCATGATCGGGAACCATATTCCTACCATCTTTCCAATTACGTCATCTGCACAGATTCCAAGCAGAACTGCAAGGTTAACGAGCCAGTTACAACCAATTGCTTTAAGGAAGGCGGACCACATTCCTGCCATACCAACATAACTGACTTTTCCAAGTCCAATATTGACTGCTGTAAGACCCATTGCATTCACAGTTGCAACTCCTGCCGCATTGAATGAAACAAATGGACCATTTGCCATAATATAGGCATAAACAATTGAACCAATCAGATTTCCGATGTAAACAATCACCCACAGTATAAGCACTTTTGTCCAGGTAGTCTTGTTAAAGAATGCTGCAAGTGGTGCAAGCATTGCATCACCAGTAAAGAGTTCTGCACCGGTGATGATCGTGATGATAAGACCTACAGGGAACACAGATCCCAGAATGAGTTTCCCTATACCTACACCAAGAGCAGCTTCAACCCCTGTTGAACAAACGGTTGCAAGTCCTGCACCCATGGCGATATATGCTCCGGACATAAATCCACGGACAAGCATATTCCACCATTCAAGTTCTGATTTGTACTTTCCAGCGCCTGCTGATTTTGCGACCATCTGTACTGGCGGATTAATTCCCATTTTGATTCACCTTTAGATAAGCCCGAACGGTTACCACAACACAATAACTGACTGGCTTGTAGAATAGTGAATGTTGTTACTATTTATACCTATGTAATCTGTAACGGCAAGGATTGGACCCCTTTTATCAATTTGAAGTAAATTTGGCATCTTTCACAATAATATTTAATGGATTCTGTTTAACTTTGCAAAATTCGTTAAAATCCTACCCGATACGAGTATTTCGGATTTATCCAGCAAACCGGAGTTTTTTCCATTCATATAAATATCCAATCTAAGGCGCCTATAATAATACAGTTTTTTCTTAATCCATAATTAATAAACCCGACTTTTATTCAAAAGAATGGTCTGTGGCTTGAATGGATTTATCATGATCTTTTGTGAGGGCACTTCAACAATAAATCTCTTCTCACTTAAAAAAGCATAGTGTCATATTATTTATATCGGCAGATCAGTATTAATGAAAGAATTTGTCACTAAATATCTTCAATATATAGTTCTTTTGGGATTTATCCTATAAACCTGTTTTCACACAAAAGATTGATCAATTACTTTTAATGAAACCGTCATTATTTTTCAGGCACTTCAACAATCAATTCCTGGTGAATATCAGAGAAGACATCTGATGAATTTCATGTCGAAAAAAAAGATTGATTTCTTCCGGTCAGTTGGTATATGTTGAAGGTCCAAGTTTAGGCTCAAATGTCAGATCACATTCAACTCTGATTGCGTGTGAGAATAAGGCAAGTCTGATCTCCATTGGACAGATTTCTTCACACTGACCACAGTTGATGCAACTGTCAGAAATATGGGCAAATCTCCTTAAGTGGAACATTGGGTCAGCCGGAAGGACACCACGCCTGACCATCAGTGACTCTCCTCTCTTGTCATCAGCAAGTGGGAAACAGACAGGACATTTCTCGATACAAGAATAACATTTGGTACATCTTGAAGTCTCTTTGTCGATAACCTTCCAGAGATCGGTTCCAAGAGCTCCAAAGTCTTTGGCCCGCCACTTGTCACCAAGTTTCTTCATGGCCCCTTCGACCTTTGCCCGAATCTCAACACCCTTCGGATTTGCAGCTTCAGTTGCTATCTTCTTTGCTGCTACTGCCTTTGAGACAAGATCAGCACCCTTTGCAGAACAGACCTCAACGAAGGTAGCCTTTCCAGCCTTGTCTCCTATAACTCCCCAGTTACCACAGGCAAGATCTGCTGCCCGTGGGACTTTATATTTACACCGACGACAGTTGCTTCTCCGGCCATATCCGGAATCTTCAAGATCATCAATCTTGATACCCTTGTGTCCACCCTCATACTCTATGATAAACTGACCCTTATCAATCTCTTCCTTGATAACAGTGTCAGGATTAACACCAAACTTATCGGCAATCATACGGCGGGCAAGCGTTGGGTTGACAGATCCTCCACAGTTTACACCAATGGTCAGAATATTATCCATATTTACACCATTGCGTTTTGCAGCCTCAAGAAGACCCATCATATCACAACCCTTGACAACTACTGCAATCTTCTGCTTCTTTGCTCCGTCAAGATAATCGGCAATGAACTTTGACATAAGCAGAGTTCCACAGTGAAGTGAACCAGCTGTATCATCAAGTGCCTTTGGATCAGTAATTGCGACAGGCACTGCATCATAGATATCAAACCGCTTCTTAACAGCGACTACAACATCTACCATCTTATTTTCAAGTGCAAATTTGAGAAGGGCAGTAACTGCACCACCACATTCAGCTTTATCAAGAAGTTTGCTGTCAGTAGTCCATGCATATATGAGATCGCCTTTTGACACCATGTTCAAGCACCTCCTGCTTTCTTAAGACTCACAGCACAATGCTTGAGTTCAGGCATCTTTGACAATGGATCAAGCTCTGTGTTAGTAACATTGTTAGCACCCTCGGCAAAGTGCATAGCCATGTAAAGATTGCCAGGTCCAATTTCATCAGTCAATCTTGCAACAGTGTTTGTGGAACCTCTCCGGCTTGTAACCACAACTTTGTCACCGGTTGCAATACCAAGTTTCTTTCCATCCTCCACATTTATCTGGATATAAGATACCGGTACCTCATAGTGAGGAACAGCACTTCTTCCGGTCTGTGACCTTGAGTGGTAGTGGAATATTACACGGCCGGTCATCAGAGTGAATGGATATTCCTTATCGACAACTTCTGCTGGTGGACGCCATTCCAGTCCAAAGAATGTTCCAAGGCCATCAGGGGAACCAAATTTACCTACATGGAGAATTGGTGTTCCAGGGTGATCCTCGTTTGGACATGGCCAACAGACAGATTCAGGAGTGTTTAACTTCTTGTATGAGCAGCCTGCCATTGATGGAGTTACTTTTCTCATATCATCCCAGATATCTTCAGCACTCTTAAAGTCAAAACCTTTAAGGCCCATCTTCTTTGCAAGTTCAACGAAGATAAAGTAATCTTCCTTGGATTTACCTGGTGCCTGAACAGCCTTTCTTACCCGGTTAATACGGCGTTCTGCACTTGAGAATGTTCCATCTTTCTCTGCAAAGCAGGCTCCAGGAAGCACAACATCTGCAAATTGACAGGTCTCGGTAAAGAAAATATCCTGAACTACAAGGAAATCAAGTTTTTGGAGACATTCTTTGACATGGTTTGAATTTGGATAGGTAACTACCGGATTTATTCCAAGCATGTACATTGTCTTAATCTCATCACCACAGGCATTGATCTGCTCTGTTAGAGTGACACCATACCAGTCCGGAAGGTCTTTTACTCCCCATGCATCCTCCATCTTCTTTCGTGCTGCTGCATCTGCACATTTCTGATATCCGGAGTAGACATTTGGATATGCCCCCATATCACATGCACCCTGCACATTATTCTGACCACGAAGTGGGTTGACACCAACACCAGGACGGCCAATATTACCACAGAGCATTGCAAGATTACCAAGTGATCTTACATTATCAGTCCCGGTTGTAAGTTCAGTAATACCAAGACAGTAGATAATTACTGCATTCTTTGCCGAAGCATACTGAATGGCTAGTTCTTTTACTCTCTCTGGTGGAACACCGGTAACTTCTGTGACATCTGCATACTTTTGAACTGTAACTTTTAGTTCTTCAAAGCCTTTGGTTCTGTTTTTAATAAATTCCGTGTCATGTAGGTTTTCTTTGATAATCCAGTACATCATAGAATTTATAAGTGCAATATGTGAGGATGGATTATACCTAAGATAAGTGTCTGCAAGTCTTGCAGTCGGAGTGTAACGTGGGTCACAGACAACAAGTGGAATACCCTTAAGTTTTGCCTGTAATACACGGCGGCCGGCAAGTGGATGAGCTTCCACTGCATTTGAACCCATCATGAAGATAAGATCAGAATTAAAAACATCATCAAAGCCATTGGTTGCAGCCCCAGAGCCAAAGGAAAGTGAAAGACCGGCAACAGATGGCCCATGACAGATACGTGCACAGTTGTCTACATTATTTGTTTTAAATGCTACACGTGCAAACTTCTGCATAATATAACAGTCTTCATTAACTGTTCTGCATGATACCTGGAACCCGAATCCATGAGCACCATGCTTTTTGTTGCCTTCTTCTAACTTTTTAGCAACAAGATCAAGGGCTTCATCCCATGATGCTTCGACAAATTTTCCATCCTTCTTAATGAGCGGAGTTGTTAATCTGTCAGGACTGTGCACAGATTCCCAACATGAAAGACCCTTTGGACAGAGCTTTCCATCATTAATTGGACTTCGTTTACATGGCTCAACGCCAATGACCTTCTCGTCCTTTACAACAAGATTCAGAGCGCATCCGACTCCACAATATGGGCAGGTGGTCTGAACATACTTTATTAGTCCTTCCGATGTCATGAAAATTCTCCCGGTATCTTATCATAATTGATTGTGATACCAGTATTTGTGAGCTGCCTGCCGGTGTATCAGAGGTTTCTTTTGAGATAATTTGATTGTAATAGGGTTCAATACAATCTGGATCCAATTGATCTTCAAAATTCATTTTTCTACCTGATTATTTCAAAAAGTGGGCAGATAACGCACTAATTGAATATTTTTTAATAGAGACCTTAATAATTATTAGGTAACCGTCTTTTTTTTGTTAACTAACTAAGTTTATTAGATTTGATAATCAATTACATCTGAAAATTTGTATAGTTTTCAAAAAAATTGGTTATAATTATTAAGCAAAAAATTAGTGATATTATTGATATCAGGTTCTGATTGTTTTGAATTTAAGAAAGTGGGTCTGTCATATCTACATTGGCGCGATTTTAACCCTAAATGTGAGCACGTATTTTGATTTAATCACAGAATTCATAGATAATTCTTAATGAATTCTTAGTTTAAAGTACATAAAAAAACAGCATACCCATTATTCATGATAGATTTAGGATTGATTGATGTTATGGGTTTATTAATTATCTCTGATTATCCTCAATTATCTTTCAAATGGAAAGAATTATTCTAAGATGCGATAAAGTTAGATATAACATAATGCATCATCAGGCAATTATTCCTCCGGTGATATCTGATCTTGTATATCAGGCTATTAGTGGAGTTGCAGGAGTTCAATTTACAGATACGGGCCCCTGTAGTATTTGTGGAACACTACCTGTAAGTCATGATCTAAAAAAAAGACGATTTTCGACGGTTAGAACTCCCGAAGGCCCAAAACATATCTATGTTTATGTAAAACGGTTTTATTGCCCTGATTGTGGGAGCCTTTGTTATGCACCCTCCCCTTTTTATGAAAAATCAAGATTTGGATCTCCAATTGTCGACCTCTGTATTTCTCTTTCAGAAGGTTTTACATATTCAGGGGCTGCAACAATAATGAATCAACTTGGAATAATAATAGATAGAGGAACCGTTAGAAAAACAGTGCTTCTCCATAAGATTGATGTTGAATCAGTTGATTTGGTTGGCTTCCGACTACCAAGATCAGTCCTTGAACTTTCCTCAATAATCACGTCAACTGATAAATCAGAAATATCTGTTGCAAGAAGTATACTTGAGGCCTGTGGTTTTCATTCCAATTTTTAAAAGTTGCTATTTTATCTTCAGATGAATTAGAAAACCCTTAATTTTATGCAGGCAAACAAAGAGTGAGGACAATAAAATGGAACTGAACGGTGTCGAAATTGACAACACATTTGCTGAAGGTTTCCCTATCTGGATGTCACGCGTTATCATTACCGCGGTAACTACCGAGTGGGCACTAATAGCCGCAAGAGAAGCAACAGGTTTTGCAACTTCTGCAATTGGATGCCCATGTGAAGCAGGTATTGAAAGACTTGTAACCGCAGATGAAACTCCTGATGGCAGGCCAGGCGTTTCCATCCTTATCTGTGCTTCAAAGAAGAAAGTCCCGG
>CAYSSW010000038.1:0-23614 GCA_964434005.1 uncultured Methanospirillum sp. | reverse complement strand
GGGGCAGACTGCTCAATAAATGAAAAGGAAGTTGCTGCATTTGCAGATATTGCTGATAATTATTTTCACTTTCCAATAGTCTATATCGAGTATTCCGGGACTTTTGGAGATCCAAAGATGGTAAAGGCAGCATCAGAAGCAATATCCAATTCAGTACTCTACTATGGTGGTGGAATTGATAATGGGGAAAAGGCCGCACTTATGGCAAAATATGCGGATACTATAGTCGTTGGTAATGCTGTCTACGAAAAGGGTGTAGAGGCATTAAAAGAAACAATTGCGGCTATTCAATAATTTCTTTTTTATTATGCCTACCATCAGAATTGTGCTTGTAGAACCACTGTATGAGGGAAATGTTGGTTTTTCGGCACGAATTATGAAAAATTTTGGCTTTACTGATATGGTGCTCATAAATCCCTGTATCCTTGGAGTTGAAGCCTTTGCACGTGCTTCTCATGCTAAAGATGTGCTATCAAATGCAGAAGTTACTACACTTGATGAGATACGAAAGAATTCAAATTTGATTATAGCAACAACAGGCGCGCTCTCACAGTCTGCATGCCACCCTATAAGAATGCCTTTTTATACGCCAAAAGAGTTAAGAGAACTAATTTCTGATGTTGATGGCACAGTTTCGATATTATTTGGCAGAGAGAATTGGGGGCTTAATAATGAAGAGGTTGCAAATGCCGATATCATCTGTACAATACCTGCATCCTTGGATTACCCTATTCTGAATCTTTCACATGCAATTGGAATTGTCTGCTATGAACTTGCAAATATAGGAAAAGGAGAAATTGCTCTTGCATCACCTGAAGAGATGAGTAGTCTCTATAAACATATTGATGAATATCTGACCCTTGTCGATCATCCATCCTTTAAGCGAGATAATACGATGGTTCTTGTAAGAAGAATTCTTGGTCGATGCAACCTGACATGGCGTGAATGTGCTACAATCCATGGACTTCTCCGAAGATCAGAATGGCGTTTTGCTGATTATTGTGGAAAGAATGGAGTTACTGGCAATAGGTATGACTCAAAATAACTACTTTGATCATTAATCCAAAGATCACTAATCCAATATACCATCCGGTAAAAAATATTACACATGATTCTGGTAGACTGGCAGATTCGTGATCGTATAAAACATGGCCATATAGGAATTGACCCATATGATCCGGGATTAGTTCAGCCAAATTCACTTGATATCAGGCTTGGCGACCATTTTGTATGGTACATTCCTTCAGATGAAGTAATTGATCCCTTTGAAAAGAATAGTGTTACCAATGGAACTGAAGAGATGACATCTGATAGTATTATTTTAAATCCTGGTAAATTTGTGCTTGCAGAAACATTAGAGGTCATTTCACTTCCTGATAATATTGTTGCAAGTATCGAAGGTAAAAGCAGTATGGCAAGACTTGGAATTGAGCTTCACCAGACTGGTGGTTGGATAGACGCAGGTTTTGTTGGAAGTATAACACTTGAGATGTGTAATGTAAACCAAAGACCTGTAAAGATGCATGCAGGAATGGCTGTCGGTCAATTGGTGTTTTATACAACAGAAAAGACCGAATGCCCATATAACTCAAAAGGTGACGCTAAATACCAGAATCAGCGTCTTGCTACACTTTCGAGATATTATGAAAATGAACGACAGCGTTGATTTATAAACATTAACGGCTAATAGATATGGATATTGTACCGGAGTCATAATTTATGCGTCTTCTTTTGATACATTCTGATTATATCGAATACGAAGCGAAGAAAAAAACGAAATTCGCTGAGGAAAATTGTGTGCAGAAAGATAGTCTCAAGGAAGCACTTGTGGCTTTCTGCGCTGTTGAATCTTCTGACGAAGATGGAATTGAAGATGTTGCAATGCAAACTGCAACAGAGATTGATGAGGTCTCAAAAAAGGTTGAATGCCGTAGTGTGATGATTTATCCATATGCGCATCTCTCAAGTGATCTTTCATCTCCGGAAACTGCGGTTGCAACTTTAAAAATTCTTGAAGAAAAGTTGAAAAATTCTGGATATGAAGTTAAGCGTGCACCTTTCGGCTGGTACAAAGCCTTTAATATTTCATGTAAGGGCCATCCGTTAAGTGAACTTGCAAGAACTATAGTCCCATCTGAAGATTTAGTAAAACCTGCAAAGAAGGAAGTCACTCATACTCTCTTTGTAATGACACCTGATGGTGCAAAACATGACTGCAAGGAATATCTTGATGATTCGCCATTCGCATCTCTGATAAAGAAAGAGCTTGGAATTGCAGTTCCTGTAGGTGGCGAACCGGTCCATGTAGATCTAATGAGATCTAAAGAGTTTGTAGATTACGAACCTGTAAGTGATGTTGGACATCTTCGCTGGATGCCACGCGGTAAGATGGTAAGAGATCTGCTTGCAGATTATGTGTTATCACTTGTTCTTGAGTATGGTGGCAGTCCGGTTGAAACTCCAATCATGTATGATTTAGGTGACAAAGCTATCTATGAACATGCAGACAAGTTTGGTGAACGTCAGTACAGGTTTAAGAGTGGAAACCGTAATATGATGCTTCGGTTTGCAGCCTGTTTTGGTATGTTTACAATTATGCGTAATATGCACATTTCACCAAATCAGCTTCCAATGAAGATGTATGAACTCTCTACATATTCATTCAGACATGAGCAGAAAGGTGAGGTTATTGGTTTAAAGAGACTTCGTGCCTTTACAATGCCTGATATGCACAGTCTGTGTAAAGATATGGATAATGCAATGCAGTGCTTTGAAGAACAGACTGCAATTGGATGGAAGACCGGTGTGGACTTTGGAACCAAACTTGTTGCAGTTTTCCGTTGCACTGAAAAGTTCTATGCTGAACATGAAGCATGGATAAAGAAACTTGTTGCCACAGCAAATACTCCATTCCTTATTGAAACCTTATCAGATCGTGTCCATTACTGGATAGCAAAGATTGATCTTGCAGCAATTGATGGACAGAACCGTCCAATTGAAAATCCAACTGTTCAGATTGATGTAGAAAGTTCAAAGCGTTTTGGAATAAAATATCATCTTAATGACGGAACAGAAATTTATCCTCCAATTCTTCATTGCTCTCCAACTGGAAGTATTGAGCGTGTTTTCTGTGCAATTCTTGAAAACACTGTAAATCAGAAAGTTGCACAACTTCCAACCTGGCTTTCACCAACACAGGTTCGTGTTATTCCTGTTGCAGAAAGACACATGGAATATGCAAATAATCTGATGACGAAACTGAACTCACAACAGATAAGAGCTGACATGGATGACAGAGAAGAGTCTGTTGGTAAAAAAGTTCGTCAAGCTGGTGTTGACTGGGTTCCATATACGGTGGTTGTCGGAGACTCAGAGATGGAAACCGGAGATCTTACTGTAACAATCAGGGAAAAGTCAGAGCCAAATAAACCATTTAAGATGACCTGTAAAGCTGATGAACTTGTGACAATGGTAAAGAAAGATACTGAAGGAAAGCCTTTCAGACCAATATACACAAAACGACTTTTATCATTAAATCCGCGTTATATATAAGTCCAATTTTTCCTTTTTAAAACCTTTTTATAGATTTAGTCAATGGTTTTATTGTATAGGATAAAGAAAAAAATTTTTGGCGATAATATGTATACAATTTATGTCTATAACTGGATACACTTGCTGACTGGGAAATTGGGTATGTAACTTCAGAACTAAATTCTGGAAGATTTTTTAAAGATGGTATGAATGTATCTCTAAAAACGGTCAGTTATTCTAAAAAGCCGATTCTTACTATGGGTGGAATGACAATAATGCCCGATTGTTCTATTGATGATATTGTTATCAGTAAAACCAGCGTGCTGCTATTGCCTGGCGCAAATACTTGGAATGATGAAAAGCATACTGCAATCATAGAAAAAGCACGAGAATTTCTCTCTTTTGGGGGTACTGTCTGTGCAATATGTGGAGCAACAGTTGCACTTGCAAATGCAGGACTTTTAAATATCCGTCTACATACCAGTAATGGACCCGGGTTTCTTGAAATGTTCTCATCAGGTTATCAGGGTCAGAGTTATTATGTGGATGAGCCTTCTGTTATTGATAATAATTTAATTACAGCAGGAACTACAGGATCACTTCTCTTTGCAAAACAGATAATTGAACATTTAGGTGTATTTCAACCTGATACTCTTGAATACTGGTATAATTTTTTCAGTACTGGAAAGTCTGAATATTTCTACTCATTGATGAACTCTTTACCTTGCAAATAAGAGTAAAAATTATTCTTTGAGATATTCCTTCAGGATCTTTCCAAGTCGGCTGATACCAGTCTTTATCTTTTCTGGATCTGCATTGGAATAATTTAATCTCATTGTGCGTTCTCCTTCAGGATCTCCATTAAGATAGAATGGAACTCCCGGAAGGACTGCGACATTTTCCTTAAGTGCTCTCTCAAAGATCTCCATCGAAGAATAACCTTTAGGAAGGGTTGCCCAGATGAACATTCCACCGTTTGGCACTGTGAATTTTACCGATTCTGGGAAGTGTTCCTTTATTGCTTCGATCATACTATTACACTGGGTTCTGTAAGTGTCTGTTATCTTTGTGATGTAGTCATCAAGTGAATAATTCTGAAGGTATTCGCAGATAATTCTCTGACTTAAATAATTTGAGTGAAGATCAGTTCCCTGCTTTAAAGTGACCGCTTGTTCAATTATCTCTTCAGGTCCACAAAGCCATCCCATTCTCATACCTGGAGAGACAATTTTTGAAAATGAGCCTGTCATGACAACCTGATCATGTAGGTATGATCTCATCTTTGGAAGAATCTGACCCTGATATTTTAATTCTCCATAGGCATCATCTTCTATCATGATTAGTTCATTTTCTTTGGCAATCTTTGCAAGTGCTTCACGGCGTTTTTCACTCCATGTAATACCACTTGGATTCTGTGAGTTTGGAACACCATAGAAAAAAGCTGGTTTTTTCTTTGATGCCATTTCAGAAAACTCTGTCAGATCCGGGCCTTCGTCATTAAGAGAAACGGTTGTAAAGGTTGGTTCGAACATTGAAAAAGCCTGAATTGCTCCAAGGTATCCAGGTCGTTCAATTCCGACAAGAGTACCTTTGTTAATAAAAGTTTTACCAATAAGATCAAGACATTGTTGAGATCCGTTGGTGATCAGAATTTCTTCTGGCTTAACTGTTAAGTGGTGGTGATCATGATATCTTTTGCATATCCATTCACGTAGAGGTAAATATCCTTCAGTAGTCGAATATTGAAGTGAAGAAGAATCGTTAAGAATGACCGATTTTGCTGTTGCTGCAAGTTCTTTTACCGGAAAGAGTGTAGGATTTGGAAGCCCGCCCGCAAAAGATATGATCTCTGGACTTTGTGTGACTTTTAATATTTCCCTTATAAATGATCGGGGAGTATTTGCCATCCGATCTGCAAAAGTGTATCTCATTAAAATCTATATAGTAAACGCTGATAAAACATAAATTTATAACGAATAGTTGTAATGATAGATGATTATTGAATAAGAAGAAAAGGCTAAATTCAAAAAAAATCAGGGTTTATTTTCATTAAGTTCAGATATTTTTATTTCTGCATCAGCAAGAATCTTCTCGCATTTTGTGATTAATTCACTTCCATGTTCGTATAAGTAAACCATTCTTTCAAGGCTTGTATTGGAGTCTTCAATCTCTTTTACAGTTTCTTTTAAATCTAAGATCATATCTTCATAATTACCCATCGATCCTCCAATAATCTTTTTTATATCACAATTATAGAGTTAATCAGCGTCTAATCACTATATACTTTTGGATAACGGTGTCATTCTTTTACAAATTTAACCGTTGCTTCAACCTTTCCATCAATAAACACCAAATTGATAATATCATCAGGTAAAAGTGATTTAGCAGAGGTAACTATTATATCATCCTTAAAAATACGGCAATACCCTTGCTTTAACATCTGAACTTTGGTATTATTCTCAATTTTTGCAGCATAGAGTTTAAGTTCCATTCTCTGTCGATTTAGATATTCTTCCTTTGCATGCAAAAGTCTCTCATGAAATGAATGTACACTTTCTTTCCTTTGGGGAATTTCCCGCTGTAATATCATTAGAGGATTTTTGGCTTTAATCTGTGCTGTCAACCCTGAAAGAAGAATATGCCGGTGCTCAAGTTCTCTTAATGCTGAGGCTTCACATCTGTCAGAAAGATCAATAAGATACTGATGTCGGTCTGATAAAATTCGAAGTATATGTTCTGCAGCAATATGATCTTTAAAATAATCAATCTCTTCCATATATACCGCAAATATTGAATAATATTGTGACTGCATTTGCTGTTTTATGTGAAAGAGCAATTCTGTTTCATTTTTTCTATCCGGGATTGAGAGTTCTGCTGCATGTGAAGGGGTTGATGCCCTCACATCTGCTGCAAGATCTGCAAGCGTTATATCAACCTCATGGCCGATTGCAGATACAATTGGTACCGGACATGTGGCTATAGCTTTTACAACTGCCGGATTATTAAACGGAAAAAGATCCTCATAACTTCCGCCTCCACGTCCAACAATAATAACATCAACGCTATCAGATATCTCTTTTATAGCATTTGCAATCTCCAAATGTGCATTAATTCCCTGAACAGATGTAGGAGAGAGTATAATTTCAACAGAAAAGCGGGATTTTGCAATATTTATGATATCCTGAAGTACGGCCCCGGTTCTTGAGGTAACAACACCTATTTTTTTTGGATACCTTGGAAGTGGACGTTTTCGTTCAGCAGAAAAAAAACCCTGAGCTGCCAGTTCTTTTTTCCAGTTTTCAACCATGAGAGCACGCTCTCCTGCCCCGGTAGGTCTCATCTGGGTTACTGAAAAAGAGTATCTACCACCTTTCTCATAATGGTTGATTGTTCCAAATGCTGCAACCTGCATACCATCTTTTGGTGAAAATGGAAGGAATCTGACACTGTTTTTCCAAAGTGTACAGCTTACTGAAAACTCACTTCTGTTTGAAGTCTCATTCAGAGAAAAGAAGAGATGACCAGAACTATGTCGTTTAAAATTACTGATTTCGCCAGTTATCCAGATATTTGAAAGTTTATCGCAATTAAGTAGTGAACTTATAAGGCTTGTAACTTCTGATACATTAAATATCTTCGGACCTGAATTATTCCATTGCTCTAAAGTTCTCTGTTCCATTTATTCAAGAAGTCCTATCAGATTACTATCAGATTATTAACCTTCAACAATAATTATTCGATATGTTTGTCTCCTTTTCAAGTATGTTTTTTCATGACAGAACGCTTGAAGAAATATCAAAGGCAGTCACCGTATGTCATGCAGATTCTTTAGAATTTTGGCTTGAAACACCTGATTTTTGGTTTACAAATCCGGATATAACAAGGTTAAAACGAGTAATTCATGAAAGTCACTTAAAAACTCCCTTATCTATTCATACTCCTGTTCTTGATCTAAATCCCTGCTCTATCAACCCAGATATTTGTGAAATATCAATCAAATGGATTGAAAAGACCATAATTCTTGCAAAATTAGCAGGAGCGCAGACAGTAACCATTCACCCGGGAAAAAGAACTGTTAAAAGACCTGCAAGTCCTGATGACTATATAAGACTTGACAACATGTTAAGGCGAATTGAGTTAATTTCTACAAATAATCCCGATATTCATGTTGCAATTGAAAATATGGAACCATTAGTTAATTCAGTCATCTTCACACCTGAAAAACTTAAGGAAATCATTGATAAATGGCCTTTTTTATGGTGTACAATTGACACCTGTCATGTAAGGGATCAGGGTTTTTCAATTCTTCAGGAGTATTTCAGAGTATTACATGGAAGAATTGCAAATGTCCATTTATCTGGAGGAGATAATGGGATGCATGGACGAGTGAAGGGCGATAAATGGGCTGCTCTCTCTCTTGATGTAATTAGAAAGAGTGGTTATAATGGAGTTGTGACTCTTGAGATAAATGATCTTAAATTTGAAAATGAACTAAATTTTTCTGAAAAACTACAGATTCTTTCAGAAGAAATTGAATTTGTAAGAGATCATTTGAGATAAGTAATTTATATCTTCACTTGTAAGGTATATTGGATTAATAAGTAATGACTAAAAAGGTAAGTTTTAACTGCCGTTATCTGAGCTGAATGACAGATGATTGAATATTATCTTTATCTAATTATTTTTGCATTCTGCCTTGTAGGCTCAGGTTTTTTTTCTGGTGCTGAAGTTGCACTCTTTTCAATTACAAGAGCCAAGGTTCGAACACTTGTGAGTGATGGTGTTCCAGGATCAAATAGACTTGCAGAACTAAAAAAGGATCCAGACAGGTTTCTGATAACAATTCTTATCGGCAATAATATCGTTAATATTTTGGGAACATCTATTGCAACAGCCCTTGCTGTTCACTTCTTT
Source organism: uncultured Methanospirillum sp. (assembly GCA_964434005.1). Taxonomy (GTDB): domain Archaea; phylum Halobacteriota; class Methanomicrobia; order Methanomicrobiales; family Methanospirillaceae; genus Methanospirillum. The sequence goes on along the minus strand of CAYSSW010000038.1, from coordinate 15,169 downwards.
GGCGAGACAGGTTTGGCAATAGTGATTTCAACATTTGTTGTGGTCTTCCTCCTCCTTGTATTTGGTGAGATTGGGCCTAAAATGTATGCAACAAGGAACAGTGCATCGTACGCTCTCTGGAGCTCATCAGTGATTCTTATTCTTTCAAAGTTATTCTATCCGGTGATAAAACTTTTTAAGTTCATCTCCAATCGTTTATCCGGAGGATCTACTTTTTCACAACATCTAATAACCGAAGAGGAGATTAAGGAGTGGATAGATGTAGGGCAGGAAGAAGGAACTATTGAAAAAGATGAGCAGGAACTATTACATTCAGTCTTTGACTTTGGGGATACCCGTGTTCGAGAAGTTATGACTCCAAGGGTTGATGTAATGCTTATTGAAGAAACTGCAACCCCCAAAGAGGCATTAAACTTATTCAATACAACAGGTTTTTCTAGAATTCCAGTATATCATGGAAATACTGACACAATAATTGGAGTTTTAAATGTTAAGGATCTTTTTGGAGCAGTACTTGAGAGTCAGAATGATGAGAAAGTAAATTCTGTTTTGTTAATCACAAAACTTACATCAGAGCCTTTTTTTATTCCGGAGACTAAAAAAATATCTGATCTTCTTCGTGAGATGAGAATTCAGAAGACCCATATGACAATAGTCCTTGATGAATATGGTAATTTTGTCGGGATAGTAACTGTTGAAGATATTGTTGAGGAACTAGTCGGTGAGATTCTTGATGAATTTGATAAGGAAGAGTTAGATCTTATACCTCTGACAAATGGAATATATTCAATAGATGCACAACTCTGGATTGAAGATTTAAATAAGGAATTATCAATCAATCTGCCGCTTAGTGAATCATATGAGACGATAGCTGGACTTCTTATCGACAGGCTTGGATATATTCCAAAGATAGGTGAGTCCTGTGTACTTGAGGAGAGTGGAATTACCCTTATAGTAATACAGATGAAAAGCAAACGGATAACCAGAATGAAGATGATAATTCCGGAGCAGTTGAGAGATGCGGATAAGGAGACTTCCATCTGATGAACAAAAGATTTCTTGTGCTTGCTTCTGGTCGCGGTTCAAATTTTCAGGCAATTATTGATAAAGTGACTGAAGGCTTTATTGGTGCGTCGTGTGCAGGGCTTATAGTAGATAATTTTTCAGCATTTGCTCTTACACGCGCAAAAGAGGCAAATATTCCTGCCGAAGTTGTAAATTATAAGGGATTTCCTGACAGGGTTAGTTACGAAAAGACTCTGATTGAGAGAATTGCAGCATATAAGCCAGACCTTGTAGTGCTTGCCGGATATATGCGTCTGCTTGGAAAAGAGATAGTTACTGAATGGGATGGGCGTATGATGAATATTCATCCCTCTTTACTTCCATCTTTTGCAGGGCTGCATGCACAGCAACAGGCAATAGATTATGGTGTGCGCTTTTCTGGTTGTACAGTCCATTTTGTTACAGCAGATATGGATGCAGGTCCTGTTATTATTCAGAGAAATGTCCCTGTCTTTCCAGATGATGATGAAGATTCGCTTGCAGATAGAATCCTTGTGGAAGAACACATTGCATATCCTGAAGCAGTAAAACTGTATTTTGCCGGAAAACTGAAAATTGAAGGCAGAAAAGTAATCATTCTCCCATAATCTTTCTTATGGAATTAGATATTAGATGGCACGAAAACACCAGAGATCTGAACGGCGCTCTATTGCTCGTGAAAGAATTGACATATTGTTTAAACAGGCAGACATTTTTCACGTTGAGCATCCTGACTGGAGTGACAATTGTATAAAACGTGCGCGGAGTATTGCTACAAAAGAACGAATGAAGATACCAATGCCTCATTCACGAAGATTTTGTCGGCATTGTCTGCATTATCTTGTACCTGGAATTGCCTCAGTCAGGATAAATAGAGGCCATGTATCAGTTACATGTGATGCCTGTGGTTATATTCGAAGATACCCTGTAAATCTGGAGAAATAAAAGATATGTCTCAAAACAGACCGGAAGAACCTAAAAGAAAAGTTGAAAAAAATAGAAATTTATCGGCGCAGTATCATGAACTAAAGCCGACAATCTGGGTAGGTAAGTCTGGAATCACTGCCACACTTATTGATGAGATCTGCGGCCAGACAAAAGCACGTGGTATTGTAAAGGTAAAATGGTTAGCATCTACTGAAGTAGATCCAAAACAGGTGGCTTCAGAGAGCAAAACTGTGTTGTTATTGGTCCGCGGCAGAACCATGGTTCTTGCAGATCAACAATACTCGAAAAGGCAGAACTCTCGAAATATATAAGTCAATCCTCTGCGAATAAGTAAAGACTACAATTTGCATTGCGAGTGTGTACTATCGATGACAACCGTGTATGATGTTCCAGCAGACCGGCTTATTGTTAAAACGGCTGCCGAACTGAAAGAAAAACCAGAAATGACCGCGCCAGATTGGGCACAGTTTGCAAAGACTGGTGTTCATAAGGAAATGCCTCCGGAAGATCCGGACTGGTGGTATACCAGAGCAGCAGCGGTTTTAAGACGTGTGTATGTTGACGGACCTGTGGGCGTAGAGAGAATGCGCTCAGTTTATGGCGGTGCCAAGAATCGTGGTTCAAAACCAAACAAATCTGTTAAGGGTAGTGGATCAGTAATTCGTAAGGTACTCCAGCAGCTTGAAGCCGCAGGATATGTTGCAACCAATAAACAGGGAAGAGTAGTTACCCCTGCTGGTGCATCATTCCTTGATGGTGCTGCTCATGCAGTAAGTCAACAGTCTGAGTAAAATAGGAGTGGTTAAGAATGGGTGATGATGAACTTTCGGAAATCAGACGAAGAAGGATGGCAGAGATGCAACAACAGTCTCAATATCAACAACAGGAGATGGAGAGACAAAAGCAGATGGAAGCGCAGGTGCAGTCAGCACTTATGCAGATTCTTGAGCCTGAAGCCCGTGAACGTCTTAACACCATAAAATTGACCAAGCCAGATTTTGCAAAGGCAGTCGAACAACAGTTGATAATGCTTGCCCAAAGTGGCAGGCTGAAAACCAAAGTCAACGATGCCCAGTTGAAGACAATTCTTCAACAGGTAATCCCTGCAAAACGGGAATTTCATATCAGGCGAAAGGGATGAAGGCAGGTGTCCTCTACTCAGGAGGAAAGGACAGTTCACTTGCAGCTCTCCTTCTTTCAAGAGATTATGAGGTCGAATTAAATACCTTTGTCTTTTCACCTGAAACATCAGTTGAATCTATCAGTAATGCGGCAAATGCTATTGGCTTTCCTCACCATATCCGTCTCTTTCGGGAAGGATTTATGGATGAAGTAATAGAGGCCATTAGAATTGCTGGTTATCCAAACGATGCAATTCAACTGATTCATCGGGAAGCAATACATAATCTTGCCTTAGATTATGAAGTTGTTGGTGATGGAACCCGTTTTGGGGATCGGATACCGCGACTTTCTGATGATGAAACAAGGAGTATAAGTGACCGTTATCACTGCTCATATGTAAGGCCCCTCCTCGGTTATCCCAAAACCGAGGTCTTACGGTTGGCAGAACGGCATTTTACTATCGAGTATGGAGAAACTGGACGGATTTCAAACGGTGATTATGAACATGAAATCCGTGCAGAGTTATCCCGGCGTGGAATTGATTATAGAAATCTTTTTCCGCCTGCGCATGAACAGTCCCTTGTTAAGGGATCTGTTATTGAGGGGACGTTTAGAGGTTAACCATGAGTAAACTTACCAAATGCCGTAAAATTCGGCTCTCAAAAATCACCCAACAGAACCGCCGTGTTCCACAGTGGGTAATGGTAAAGACAAGTAGATCTGTTGTTGCACATCCGAAGCGTCATAGCTGGCGGAGAAGCACATTGAAGGTGTGATAATGGTAGAAACTCTTAAAGAACAGATTTATGTTATACCACTAGGACCGGTGAAAAGGGTTTCACGATGGCGTCGCAGTGCAAAGGCCATGAAAGATATCAGAGCATTTCTTGGCAAACATATGAAGAGTGATGATGTGAAGCTTGCTATGTCCATTAATGAGCATATATGGAGCCGTGGTGCTGAAAAGCCACCGGCAAAGATTCGTGTAAAAGCGATGAAGCTTGAAGATGGTCAGGTTCAGGCTGAACTGGCTGAGGAGTGAAATGGACAGGACCGTCTCAGTAGCAGGTGAACCACATATCGGTGTATTTACCCGCGTATTTGAAGATATTGCCATCATCCCTCCTGAAGCCCCAGAGGAACTTGATGCAATTTACAAAGCCGCATTTGATGTCGAAGTCGTAAGAACAACACTTCAGGGAAGTTCAATTATTGGACTTCTCCTTGCCGGCAACAGTAAAGGGTTTATAATTACCGGACTTGCTACGAAAGACGAAATTGAAACTCTCAGCAGTTACCGTGAACTGATGCTCCTTGAATCTGGTATGAACGCAGCAGGCAATGTCATTCTTGCCAATGACTCTATTGCACTCGTTCATCCTGATATTGATGAGGATGCACAGGATGCAATAAGCGATTTTCTTGATGTAATAGTCATACCGGCAACTCTTGGTGAGTTTAAAACTGTCGGAATGGCAGCTGTTGCGACTAACAATGGAATAGTTGTAAATCCACGGAGTTCTCTACGTGAAATTGCAGCAATTGAAGAGATTTCTGATCTCCCTATTGGTAAAGGTTCAGTCAACATGGGAAGTCCTCTTGTTGGAACAGGTCTTGTTGCAAACAGTAAGGGTTTCCTTGCCGGTATTGAAACTAGCGGATATGAACTTGGAAGAATAGAGGATATTTTTGGGTTTGAGGAATGATAACCATGGAAGAAAAAAAATTTGAGGTAAAAGGAACCTACCAGGAAAAATTTGACTGGAAACCATACACAAAGGTTCTTTCAGCACCGAATGAAAAGCAGGCAATAGAGCGTGTTTACAATGTTATCGGAAGTAAGCACAATCTAAAGCGTGCATATATTAAAATTGATTCAGTAGCACCTGTAAACGCGGAGTGAGACCAGTGGCCCCCGTAGATCCACGTGAGGTCCAGTCTCTGCAGGCGTATATTAATCAATATTCACAGCAGGCTGAAATTTATTCACGCCAGCTTTCTTTAATGGAGGATGGTATCCGTGAAGGTAACGGAGCAATTGAAACCCTTAAAGCAATTGCCGGAGCAGAAGGTGCTCCACTTTTGATGCCAATTGGCGGGGGATTAAATATCCGTGTAAAAGTAGAGACACCTGATGAGGTCTTTGCAAGTATCGGATCAGAAATCATTCTTCAGAAAACAAATGAGGGTGCGATTACCTATCTTCAGGAACGTATCACTGAAATGCAGGCTCAGGCTAAAAACCTGAATGAAGTCCTGCAGAAGATTGATGCCCAGGTTAAGGATTTATCCAAACGCCTTGAACAGTTGTACCGTCAATCACAGATGGAACAGCAGCAGGGTATCAGCCCCAGAGCACAGTAATCCCCCAATTTTTCATAGGGCCCTGGTGTTAGTTCATGTTTAAAGCACTTAAAGATAAACTCTTTTCATTTAGAAAAAAGGTTGAGTCTTCTGTGGATGAGAAAGCTTTGGATCCTTCAGATGATTCCTCTACATTACCTGTTGATATTCCTGAAAGATCAGACCCGAATTTAGTAGGACAGACAAAGACAGAACCTGTTAAAGAACAAAAACCTGAAAAATCTAAAATTGGATTTACAAAAAAAGTTGTATCATTTGTCCGTGATCATGAACTTGTAATTTCTGAAAAAGATATTGAAGGACCACTTAATGATCTTGAGATTGGACTTCTTGAAAGTGATGTTGCCTTTTCTGCAACTGAAGCAATTCTTACTGGTATTAAAGAGGAATTAAGCAGTTCTAAGCGTAAAATAGGAACTTCTGTTAATTCTGTCATTCTGGATGCATTGTCAAAGGCACTCTATTCTGTTCTTGGTGAAGGTGTAGATCTCTGTGAGTTTATCAGAACTCATGAGAAACCGGTTAAAATATTGTTTACCGGAGTAAATGGTACTGGAAAGACAACTTCTGTTGCAAAGGTTGCATTTTACCTTCGTTCTCAGGGTTTTTCTGTTGTCATGGGAGCTGGTGATACTTTTAGAGCAGGTGCTATTGAGCAACTTGATGTTCATGGTCAAAGACTTGGCATTAAGGTAATACAGCATCAGGATGGTTCAGATCCAACCTCTGTTCTCTATGATACTGTAGAATATGCAAAAGCACACAGTATTGATGTTGTACTTGGAGATACGGCAGGAAGATTTCATAATCGTGCCAACTTAATGAATCAACTTGCAAAAATTCGAAGAGTAATAAACCCGGATATGATAGTTTATGTTGATGAGGCTACAGCAGGTAATGATGCAGTTATAAGGGCAGAGGAATTTTCATCATCGGTTGGAATGGATGCAGTTATTTTGACAAAAGTTGATATGGATCCAAAAGGAGGAGCTGCAATTTCTATTGCTCATGCTGTTGGAAAACCTCTTCTCTTCATAGGAACAGGTCAGGGATATGAGGATCTAACTCCATTTTCCCCAAAGAACGTTGTTGCGGATCTTCTTTCAACTGATGGTGATAACTGATGATGGGAAATCTTGGTACAAATCTTAAGGATGCTCTCCGAAAACTTGCGGGAAAAACTGTTATTGACCGGGTGGCAGTAGAAGAACTTGTAAAAGATCTTCAAAGAGCACTTTTACAGGCCGATGTCAATGTAAAACAGGTAATGCAACTTTCCCAAACCATTAAAAAGAGATCTCTTGAAGAAGAACCTGTAAAAGGTGTCACTGCAAGAGATCATGTTTTAAAGATTGTTTATGAAGAACTTGTAGCCCTTGTTGGTAAAAAAGTTGAAGTCCCTCTTGAAAAGCAGATAATTTTAATGGCTGGACTTCAAGGTTCTGGTAAAACTACAACTACTGCAAAACTTGCACGGTTTTTTAAACGTAAAGGTATGAAGGTTGGAGTTATTTGTGCTGATACTTTTCGACCTGGAGCATATACTCAGATTAAAACTCTTTGTGAAAAGGTAAATGTACCCTGCTATGGAAATCCGCAAGAGACTGATGCAAGGAAGATTGTAAAAGATGGACTTTCTGAATTTTCTTCAAAAGAAGAGGTAATTATTGTTGATACTCAGGGTAGACATGCCCTTGAGGATGACCTTATTCAAGAAATAATTGATCTTAATGAGATAACTAAAGCTACTCACCGTTGGCTTGTGCTTGATGCTGCTCTTGGTCAGCAGGCAAAGGAACAGGCACGTCGTTTTAATGAAGCGGTGAATATTGATGGTGTCATCATCACTAAGATGGATGGAACTGCAAAAGGTGGAGGTGCTCTATCTGCTGTTGGTGAAACAGATGCAGGAATTGTCTTTACTGGTGCAGGTGAGACTATTGAGGATCTTGAATGGTTTGATCCTGATGGTTTTATCTCAAGATTGCTTGGTATGGGTGATCTTAAGGCCCTTGCTGAAAAGGTTTCAGAGATTACGCCAGATAAGGACATGGATGTTAATGCCATGCTTGCCGGGCGATTTACCCTTCGTGATATGTATAAACAGCTCGAAGCGGTCAATAAGATGGGTCCGTTAAAACAGGTGCTTGCCATGCTTCCGCTTGGTGGTATGGAGATTCCAAATGATGCTGTAGATGTCACTGCATCGAAAATGGCAAAATATAAAGTGATCATGAATTCCATGACCGATAATGAACTTGACGATCCAGCAGTGCTTAATGGTTCAAGAGTCCAGAGGGTTGCAAAAGGCGCTGGGGCTACACCTGATGATGTTCGTGAACTTATTAAATATCATAAAACTATGAAGCGGACATTTAAAGCATTAAAGGGTGGCGAGAAAGGTCTTGCCAGGCTTTCAAAAAAGTTTGGCCTTAAAAACTAATCTTTTTTTGTTAGTTGATAACATTTTTAAAAAATGCTAATGTCTCTCGATTAATATATATTGGTTAACAATGAAGATAGTATAATGATTCATAATTAGTATGATTCTCATATAAATAAAACATTAAGTTATCAGAGTTTCTTAGTTTATTTCTTTTAGGTTTAATCAGCATTGAATATATAAAAAATGGATGTATTAAGTGGTTGTAATATTGAGATAAAAAATACCTGTGGAGGTTATCTCTTGGCATTTTCGGCTTTGATAATAATGATTATGTGTTATAAAAATAAGAACTTTTGTAGTTTTTAAGTCATATTGGGAAGAAATTAGTATAATTATAATAAATCATCCACATAAGAAAATTTTCTAATTATTATTCTTGATGCAAATAATATTTTAGTATTAATATAAAATACAAATTTCTATAAAGATAAAAAATCTTATTTTTTTTTGAAAATGATACATAATAATGAATATGAAGTAAAAAAATATCAGTATTCTTAAATTTATTAATTAGTTCCGGCGTTGATAATTGAAGGATGTCTCACAATAAAATGATTTTTTTAGAACGCCAAAAAATATATTTATTCCATACAAACTCATGTAGAATGATTATACCTGAATTCAAACTTGAAAGATACATGGCGCTTCATGAATTTTCTGCACCATATCTTCTCTGTACTTCTGACTGTGAAAGTATGACTATTCAGGATATATTAGATTTAAAGCCAGAATATGCTGACGAATTTAAAAAATTCCGATTAAGTTATACAGAATCTCAGGGGAGCCCTAAATTACGCACTGCAATTGCTTCGTTATATGAAAACCGGCGACCTGAGACCATAATTGTAACTGCCGGGGCTGAAGAAGCAATTTTCATCTCAATGCAGGTTCTTTTAAAGGAAGGAGATCATGCAATCATACAGACACCTGCTTATCAATCACTAAAAGAACTACCAATGATTGCAGGTAGCAGCATAAGCTCTTGGGAGATGGTTTTATCAGATGGAGAATGGGGTGTAGATTTTGATAATTTAATCTCCCTGATAAATGACAATACTAAACTAATCGTTGTAAATAGTCCACACAATCCCACCGGATATCAATTTTCTAAAGATCAATGGAAGAAACTTATTGAGATTGCAAAATTACACAGTATAAGAATACTATCTGATGAAGTCTACCGCGGGATGGAAAGAAATATCGAAGATAAACTTTTCCCTATGGCAGATCTGATGCCTGATGGAATTTCGATAGGGGTAATGTCAAAAGCTTTTGGACTTGCAGGACTTCGCATAGGCTGGATAGCAACTGACGATAAATCTTTCCGTGATAAATTTCTTGCATTTAAAGATTATACAACGATCTGTTCAAGCGGACCATCAGAATTTTTATCAATTTGTGCAATTGAAAACTCTGAACTGATATTTGCCAAAAATAAGAAAATTATTGAAGAAAACCTTATAGTCATTAATGAATTTTTTTCTAAATGGAAGAAAGTTTTTGAATGGAAAGAACCAATATCCGGTACTACTACTTTTCCAAAAGTCATCACCGGAGTTAGTTCAGAAGAATTTTGTGATAATGTAAGAAATGGCTGTGGATGTTTCCTCCTTCCAGGTACTGTCTTTGATTCGTCAATACCGTGTTTTAGGATGGGATTTGGAAGATTTGACTTTAAAAAATCTTTAAGTGTCTTTGATAATTACCTTACCGAATTATTTGGATAAGAAATATTTCAACTGGGAATCCTTAAATTATATTATGAGCAAGTATTGGTATAAGATATGTCTCCTTCAATATTGATTGTTGATGATGAACCTGGCCTGAATGAGTTGTTTGTAATTGGGTTAAGAAAATATGGCTTCTCTTCCGAGGGAGTTCTTGGCGGAAATGAGTGTCTTGAGAAACTAAAGTCATTTCATCCGGATTTGATACTTCTTGATATGATGATGGAGCCTATGGACGGCCATGAAACACTTGTTCACTTAAAAGAACAGAGTAGTACAAAAGATATTCCGGTGATAGTCCTGACTGGAAAGGTTCTTGCAAGTGATGAAGCTATGTGGTTTGCGTTTACCATAGAAGACTATTTAATGAAGCCTGTAACTCCAAAGCAGTGTGTAGAATACATCAATAATGTGCTTAAAAATGTAAATGAGCGAAAAAAACTGATCGATAAATGTACATCCAAGGGGATTGATGATAAGGAGATTAAAAGCATTGAAAAATATAACCGGGCAGCTGAGGTAGCCAATAAACTTGAGAAGGTTTTAATGTTAAGATATGGCAACGGATGTAGCGCGGAGACGATTAAAGAGATGGAAGACTATCTATCTTTTAAAAAGGAAGTTCAGTCACAATATCAAAAATTTCTAAAAAATTATAGTCAATAACTCAATAATTTTTTTTCAAAATTAATTTATGCTAATACAGTGAATATGCTCTCTATGAGTAAAAATGTCCTAATTGCAATTGATGGATCCCCTCAAGCTGAAAAAGCATTATTCTGGGCTATCAATGAAATAAATGTGGATTCAAAATTTTATGTAGTTTATGTTATCTCATCAACCAAATATGGGACACTTGATGGAATTGCAGGATATGATGGAATTCAAACTATTCAGGAAATTCGGGAACGTATTATTAATGACGAAAAGATGAATCTGTCAAGTCGCGTCAAAGAAATATCTATAAGCTCTGGAATAAATATAGAATTTTTAATAAAAGCAGGAGATCCTAGAAGTGAAATAATAAAAGCAGCTGATGAGATTAAAGCAGATTCAATTGTTCTTGGATCAACAGGTAAGGGAATTGGAACAAAGCTCCTGCTTGGCAGTATCAGTGAATATGTAGTAACTCATGCAAAAATAACAGCAACAGTGGTCAGATAATACTTTTTGCTACTATTAACGCTTGATAATAGAAAAATCAAGTGTAAATTTCACTCTGTTTTTGGTTGCATAGGCTTCTGAAAAGAAAAAGACAGACATTATAAGACAGACTAGTGAGGCCACAAGTGTTGGAAGAGTTTTTTCATTATTTTCAACGCCAATCAGACCTCCGATGAAAAACAGACCCATAAATATGAGAGTAATTCCATCAAACACATACACAAGCCATTCATATTTTTCGATATCCTGAAGGGCCATTATCTAATTATACGTTGGATATTGTTAATAATTTTTACAATGTGTTTAAGGAAGATCAATCATATTTTTTAATAATATAAAGTTCAATTATCCAGATAATGAGTGAGAAAGAAAAAGTGTTGCTGGTAAGCTCACAAGTTGATCCTGCTGGCACGCTGATTCATAATGAACTGCTCAAACTACTTCAGAATAATCTTGATTTGGCGCAAAGATTTGATCATCACAGATTTGATGTCAGGCTTGTTGAATTAAAACCTGAGGATATTTCATTATTCTGTAAACGGAAGGATGTAATATATAAAGATCTACTATTTTTATCGAGGCATTCAAGTAATGAGCATCGATCTGTGCTTAGTGTCCATGTCAGCGGGAATTTTGGGCAAAATGATCTTGGCGGGCAGGCAGGGCATCTTACGCCTGCTTCAAAGTATATGCATGCAATTTTAAACAATATGAAAAAATATGCCCCATTAGGATATGAGGTTACATATGAGGTCACACATCATGGCCCAACTGATCTATCAATTCCATCATGTTTTGTTGAACTTGGAAGCAGTGAAAAGGAATGGAATGATGTAACCGCTGCACGGGCGGTTGCAATGTCAGTAATTAATGCTCATCCTCGTTCTGATATAATCCGGCTCGCAGGGTTTGGTGGAACTCATTATGCACAACGCGAGACAGAAATCTCTCTGAAGACAAGAGGGGCCTTTGGGCATATGATTCCAACAAGGGATCTAAAATGTCTCAATACAGCCCTTTTTAATGATATTGTGGTGATGAGCCAGGCCCAAGGCATTTATATTGATCATAAGGCATTAAAAAAAGGAGAAATTGACCTGATTAAAGAGTTGGCAGAACAATATGAAATCCCTACTCTTGGAATGACTGATCTTTTAATTCCTGAATGTATGTCTTTTGACAATTATCTCATGGTCAGATCTTTTGCAGAGAAGATAAAATCTGGTGGAACACTCTCGATTCATGGGAATATGGTAGGAGATAATCTAATTATCATTCCTTTTTCTTCAGATCTTTTAGAAGAAACCTTAAAAATTAACCAAAAAAAATTCTTCAGAGAGGTCCAAAATATCTCTGTTGCATCTATTGCGGCCGGAGGGATTGCATGTCTACCTGTCTTTATTGCTGATCATGAAAATGCAGCCAAAACATACGAGGATTTAATATATTTATGCGTTTCTATATTAACAGAAACAGGACACTATACTCGTGATGGTGATTATCTAATAATTCATAAAAAACAGTTTGACCCTGTAGCAGCCGAAGCTGTCGGGATAGCAAAAGGGCCTGCTTTTGGGGAGTTAATAGCAGGAAATAGTGTTATTGTCGATGGAAGAGAGATCAAACCTGAAATGGTCATGAAAGTTATTGAGAAAAAAATTCAGATTCAAAGCATGGAGCACACATGATGCGATCAATTGTAGAAGAGGCACTTGAGAGGGCAAAGACTGAATCAGGCCAGCCACAGAATAATAGTGATTTAGATGCGATTCTTAAAAGTTTGGTAACTAAAATTGCAGTTATTGGGTGTGGAGGGGCAGGGTCAAACACAATTACACGGATGAAGGATGAAGGCATTGCTGGCACTACACTTTATGCTGTTAATACTGATGCAATGCATCTTGCAACTGTCAAAGCTGATCAGCGTATTCTTATCGGACGTCAGCGCACACGCGGCCTTGGAGCAGGTTCATATCCACAGGTAGGAGAAGAGGCTGCACTTGAAAGTGAACATGATATTCGGAAGGCTGTTGGTGATGCTGATATGGTGTTTGTTACATGCGGGCTTGGAGGTGGAACAGGGACCGGCTGTATACCTGTAGTTGCTAAGGCTGCACATGAAGATGGTGCACTTACAATTGCAATTGTGACACTTCCATTTAGTTCTGAAGGTGTCATCAGAATGGAGAATGCAGAGGCTGGTCTTGCCAAACTTCGTGAAGTCGCAGATACAGTAATCGTCGTTCCAAATGATCGCCTGATGGAAGTTGTGCCTAAACTTCCACTTGCTGCGGCCTTTAAAGTTGCAGATGAGATTTTAATGCGTGCAGTCAAAGGAATAACCGAGCTTATTACTGTTCCTGGTCTTGTAAATCTTGATTTTGCCGATATCAGGGCTGTCATGGAAAAAGGTGGGGTTGCCATGATTGGTATGGGTGAAAGTGATGCCCAGAACAAGGCTGCAGATGCAGTAGGAAAAGCTATAAGATCTCCTCTTCTTGAGATTGATATTTCCGGGGCTACATCCGCGCTTGTTAATGTAACAGGTGGAAATGACATGACAATGGCAGAAGCTGAAGGGGTTGTTGAAGAAGTCTCTACCCTCATTGATCCTGATGCACGGATAATCTGGGGAGCACAGATTGATCCAAGTATGCAAAATACAATTCGTGTTCTCCTTATTATGACTGGTGTTAGGTCGCCACAAATATATGCAAGGAATGAGAAAAATAACCCACAATCGCATAAGCTTTTTGAGATTGATTTTCTGAAGTGAGTGAATATGGAAGTCCCAAAATTGAATTTCGACATAAATGAGGAATTGTTTCGTAAGTACATTCGTGTTTTAAAACTTGCACGGTTCCCAAAACGTGATGAATTTCTAAAAATTGCAATGGTAGCAGCTGTTGGTATTATTATCATCGGAATTGTAGGTTTTTCGATCTACGAAATCTTTACAGTTCTTCCTTAATGGTTTAAAATGGAAACTGAACCGGTCTACACTCGTCTTTATGCAATTAAGACTACAAGTCGTGCCGAAAGATCAGTGGCAGATAATATTGAAGAAGCAGTCAGGGATGAAAGGAATGATATTCGGGTAATGTCAATTATTACTCCTGACGAATTGAAAGGTTATGTTCTGCTTGAAAGTGATGAGCCGTTAGCACGTATTCAGGAATTCATTGAACAGGTTCCAAGTGCGCGTGCAGTGCTTCCTGGTGCCACATCACTTGAAGAGGTTGGACATTATCTGACACCAAAACCAGCAGTCAGCGGTATTGATGAAGGAACAATTGTAGAACTGATCTCTGGTCCGTTTAAGGGGGAAAAAGCCGTTGTGAAACGCGTGGATTCCTCAAAAGAAGAGATTACTGTGGAATTATACGAAAGTGTTCTTCCAATTCCGATTACTGTTCGTGGAGATAATGTAAGGATTATTGACCACGGAGAGAGCGATAATTAATCGCTTTTTTTACAAATTTGTATGGTTGTTTATATCTCATCTGTCACGATTGTAAGCATAGGTTTTTTATCCTCTTCATTCGTACTTTATTAACCCAGGTCAGGCACACGATGCCGGGCAACGGGTGATAACAATGGCAGAAGTAGTCGAGGTACTGGTACCCGGTGGTAAAGCAACAGCTGGACCTCCATTAGGTCCTGCGCTGGGTCCCCTCGGTATTAATGTAAAAGCAGTTGTTGATGAAATCAACAAGAAGACTGCATCCTTTAACGGAATTCAGGTTCCTGTTCGCGTGGAAGTGGATGACAAGAAGGCATTCACAGTCACTGTCGGTATTCCACCAACAACAGCACTCCTGATGAAAGAAGCAGGAATTGAAAAGGGTTCAAACGAGCCTAACACTAATATCGTTGGAGATATACCACTTGAGGCTGTGATCTCAATTGCCAAAATGAAGTTTGACGACATGCTCTCATATGATCTCAAAGGCGCTGCCAAAGAGGTTGTAGGAAGTTGTGTAAGTGTTGGTCTTACTATTTCTGGCAAGAAACCAAAGGAAATGATTGTAGAGATCAATTCCGGCGTGCATGATGCAGCCCTTCAGGGATAGAATCGATTGTAAACATAGAAGATCGTAAATAGAACGGTCGTATTACTATGGAGGAATCTAATGGTTGAGAAACGAGTAATTCTCGACGCTATAAAACAGGCAAAAGAGAAGGCGCCTGAACGGAAATTCGCTGAGAGTTTCGATATGACAATTAACCTGAAAAATATCGATATGTCTCAGCCGAAGAACCGTATTGATGAGACGATTCTTCTTCCTCATGGAAATGGCAGCAAAGCCAAGATCTCAGTCCTTGGGAGCGGTGATATCGTTACCCAGGCCAG
>CAYSSW010000037.1:0-23892 GCA_964434005.1 uncultured Methanospirillum sp. | reverse complement strand
AATTGATTAGGAGGTTTTGCAAAAATGTTTTGTGCTTATACTTCGGGAGTTGAGGGGGTAAAGGATTCATAGTGCTGATTAAATTGTCCACACACATCGTAAATTACAGCACAGGTAAGGAATCAACATGCAATGTGGGTATGAGTAATATAATTAAAGGCAATTACACATAGTTCAAACATGATATTAGGTAGCCTATTATTCGAATGAGATTGTGAACAAAATCCGGTAAAGTACTTGTGTGGGGAATTTGAGATTAAACCATTTAAATTTAAACAATCTAAAATTCAGAAATAACTCAATAATTATCGTATCAACTGATACCCGGCCTGCTTTAAAAGCCCAATCACAGCCCTGTCCCATTCCTCATCAGAAAGAGTTCCAAAATCGTCTGCAAATTTCTTCCAAAGTGTTGTTAGGTTATCATTTTCTGAACTGAAATGCCTTCTTTCCATAACCCGACCTGCCCGGTTACCATAAGAATCAAGAATCAGGATCCTCCAACACCCATAATCCTGACAAATTTCAGGTCTTGTTAAATGACACGTACAATATCCCTTACCGTCTGACTTAAACCTCAAAAAAGGGCATGAATCCGGATAAATATCAAATACTGATCTGTCGGCAAACAAATCATATTTATCAGAATCCACCATAACATATGTCCTTTCACCAGTATATTCATTCCGGACAGTAAAAGAGTGTTTCCCGGTTTGTTCTTCTATCGTATGAACAAGACCAAGGTTTGTGCAACACTCACCACATTGACTACAATAAAAAGTCATTTATTCTATTACAGTGAATTCTGCGTTTATATCTGATTTTTTATCTCTTTTAAAGAAGAGAAGTATTCCCGAAATTATCAAATATATACCAAAGAAGAGCGTTAAAAGATATAGCCCCTCGTATGGTTCAAAGAGCAGGAATATTCCAACAAGAATTGAAACAATTCCAGAGACAATCATAAAGAAAAAACTCCATTTATCAGAACTCTGTGTCGGAGCATAGCCAAATTGTATAATACCAAGCAGGATTACCCAGATTCCAATCAGAACTCCAAGGAAAGACACAGCCATATCAGGAGTGATAATTGTAGACATTGACAGAATACACCCAAGCACTCCAAGAATTATCATAACTATTGAAAGGGTGGTTCCCCTAAGTGACACTCCGGTTATGAGAAGCAGAACTGACAGAAGAAGCACAAACAATGACATTAAAATTACAATTAGGCTTGGAATAAACTGCGCTAACAGGATAATCAAAAATCCTGCGATGAATGAACCTATTGCAGATGTTTTTCTAACTTCAGGAGATGAGAACCAGATAGTTTTCATAGAGCCTTATCAGATGCAATAACATTTAATTTTATGTAAAAAATGGGAGTGGATATTAATATTGTATCAGGTATGGAAGCATAGATTGTCTCAGGCTTATGGATGTGAAGTTTAGTTTTTGATTTTTTCTGCCATCATCTTACCCTGTGCATATGCCTGATCGAGCTCATCAGCGTCCGGCACATACTTAACTTCCATTGACTCTATGACATTAAAGCCACATCCCTTTAAATCATCGGCTATCATTGCTACTGCTCCACCTTTGCCGCCCATGGAACCAAATGTGCCGGCATAGCGTTCACCACAGCGTTTGAATGAAAGGCCTTTCAGATAATAGATGATATCCCCGATACTTGGGTACGGAACATCGTTAATTGTAGGGATACCAACCATTATGGCTTTAGATTCAAGGATATGTTTTACAATTTCAGACCGTTCATCTGTATGAAGATTAAACACCTTTACATCAGCACCGCCAGCAATGACTCCTTCTGCTATTGCATGTGCAAGCATCTTTGTAGAGCCATGCATTGTATCATAGATGATAGTGACCTTGTCCTTCATCAGAGAGCCGGTTGCCCATCCAACATAAGCATTGATGATCTTTGATGGATCAGTCCAAATCTGTCCATGTGATGGGGCAATCATCTTCACCTTTGAGAGAAGATCAAGTTTCGTCAGTTCCTCTGCCTTTTTAAGGAACATTTTGGAGAGAGGAACAATGAGATTTGCGTAGAACTTCTGCGCTCCGTCCATCAGCACACTGTCAGGAATATCTGTGTCAAACCTTTTCGTATAACAGAGATGTTGGCCAAATGCATCATTTGGAAAGAGTATCCCTTCCTCAACATATAATGTAAACATTGAATCAGGCCAGTGCAGAAGTGGTGCTTCAACAAAAGCAAGAGTCTTTCCACCAATGTCAAGTGTCTGTCCGGTCTTTACATGTACAAATTTTGTCCCGGCAAGGACTGGATAATGTCTTAAAAGACCCTGTTCACAGACTTCAGTACAGTAGATAGGAGCATCAGGGAATTTTTTGTGAATTTCGACAGTTGCTCCAGAATGGTCTTTTTCAACATGATTCTGGACTATGATATCTATCTTCTCCTGTTTGCCCTCTTTTTTAAATGCATCGGCAATTCTTCCCCACATCTGTGCAGACTGACCGGGATATACATTGTCGATGAGCACTGTCTTGTCACCAAAGATAAGATATGCATTGTATGTAGTCCCGTCAAGGGTGTATCCGTGGTAAGATCTAAGATCCCAATCGAGAACTCCGACCCAGTAAACTCCTTCTGAAATTTTTGTTGCTGTTGCTTTCATGTTAACCACTTCGTTCGTATATACTTGAACATTCTATAGTTAACGAACAAGGTTTATTAATCTTTTGATCAAAAATATTAGGGTGAAAAATATTGGCGATTCCAAAGAAGCAAAAAAAATAGATGATATTTTTCTATTTTCTACGAATGATAATGTAATTGCTGTAAATAGCCCTGTAAAAATGAAAATTTTAAGTCTTTTATCAGATAATACGAGATCATTTGATGAACTTGTGGCCATTATAGGAAAGGCTAAATCCACAATTTCTGTTCATTTAAAGAGCCTTGAAGAGAGTGGACTTGTTATTTCCTCAATTGATCCAAAAGATATGAGAAAGAGAATAATAACACTAAATTCCGCCAAAATTGGAAAACTTACCAATGAAGATAGAGATGCCAAAGAACGGGATTCATACACCGCGCCAGAAATTAAACTTTCAAATGGAGATCCAATATCTCTTTTTCGCTATATTTTCAAAACCATAAGATCTGAAGCGATGCGTGCCGGAATAAATATTGATCCTGTATTTTTCAAAGCAGGTTTACAGGTAGGAAATACTATTACTTCGAAGAATAAAGCAGATTCGTTGAAAGATCTTGTCTCAAATCTTAATACTTTCTGGCAGGCAAATTCTCTTGGAAAAATTGAGATGGTACAAAATGACCCGGTTATTCTAATTGTGACCGGTTGCTTTGAATGTGAGAATCTACCTCTTACTGGTCATGGAACTTGTGCTTTTGATAGTGGAGTCCTTACAGCCATTTTCAGTTCATTTTATAATTGTTCAGTTAATGTCTCTGAAATTGAATGCTATTCATCAGGATATGATCATTGTAAATTTGTCATTTCAAAGTCAAAATAGAATAAATTAATATAGCATAAATACAATTATCCACTCATATACTATGATGTGGGGAATAGTAGGCAGAATTATAATTGTTTTTTTTATTTGTAGTATCCTGATTTCCGGTGTTCAGGCAAGATACTATGATGATTCTGATCATCAGGATATTTGTTCACCAGATGATGGACATATTGCTCATGAAGCTGCAATGCTTACAATTGATGCCTTAAATACTGCATCAACAGCTACTAATTTAAACCCGGCCGGAGTTGCAAGTACAAAAGAAGCCTATGATAAAGCATTTGAAGCTGCAAATCGTGTAAACAGTTTTAATGTCAGAAATCTGTTAACTAAAAAGCTTGAAATTGTTAAGAAAACTCTCAATCAAGACCGGAATCTATTAAATACTACAGATTTACGATCATATTTGAAAAATAAACTTGAAGTGGAAGCGAAAAATATCGATCCTGATCATTATGCAGATCTTGCAGAAAATTGTATATAATTTGAAAAATCTTTTTTATATATCTACACTAATCGTAATTGGGTATAACTAATCTTGTTGACTTAATATCCTAATACACCCATTTATCCCATAGTGTGATAATAATATATTATGAAGTCCTTTGAAGAAGTAGTAGCATTTCATGGTCATGCCTGTGGTGGGCTTGCCCTTGGATATAAAGTTTCAGAATATGCAATAAAAAAATTAAACCTATCCTTTTCTGAAGATGAAGATGTAGTCTGCATAGCAGAGACAGATTCATGTATGGTGGATGCTATTCAAATGTTGATTGGATGCACGGCAGGAAAAGGAAATCTTATCATCAATAAGTGGGGAAAGAGCGGATTTTCATTTTACCGGCGTGATAATAACACCTCTGCAAGATTTGTAGGTATTCCTGATGCTCTTCCAAAAGATCCTGAAATGATGACTCTTCGGGAGAAGGTTTTTTCCGGGAAAGGAACACCTGCCGAGCAGGAAAGATTTCATGAATTATCCCACAAACATGTTGATGAGATCCTTAAAACTCCTCCGGAAAAATTGTTCAAAATTACAAAAGTCTTGGAATATCTCCCCGAACCAGCAAAAATTTATAATAATGTGATATGTTCTGTATGTGGTGAACAGGTAGCAGAGGGACTTGCCGGAAAAATTGATGACAAATATGTTTGTGTCCCTTGTATGAGAAAGATATGACCGAGTTTTTTATAAATCCTATCGGAATAGTTAATTCTCCTTTTGAAAAGAAAGAAGATGCTCCATCACAGGGATGGAAAGCTGGTGTAATCAGCACAATAATTATAAAACCTGAACTTGTTGAAGGGTTATCTGGTCTCACAACCGGTCAGGATATCTTTGTTCTATGCTGGTTTGATAGATCTGATAGAAATGTAACAAAGGTTCATCGCCGGGGAAATCCTGATAATCCGCTTGAAGGTGTCTTTTCTACAAGATCACCTGCACGTCCAAATCCTGTATCATTGACGCTTGTAACAATTGTGAAAATAGAAGACAATATTCTTACAGTTAAAGGGTTAGATGCTCTTAATGAAACCCCGGTTGTTGATATCAAACCGGCCTATAAAGAACTTGATAAATATTAGAGATCAGGGGAGAAATAATCCCCGGTATCCATTCCTGGAACAAACTTTTCTGAATACTCTGCAAGAACATCTGAAGGATTGATAGATTCAAACTTTTCAGGATGAAGTGCTTTTGCAATATAGACAAGTCCTGCCGGACTTCTAGGTCCATATGCAAGATCTCCATTTAGGACAAAGATCCTTTCATCTTTAACAGCATTTAGGGATCCAAATCCGGTTCGTTCATATACCTCATCTCTTATATCAGAAAGAGTTGAATTAGCCTTTGGTGAACAAACTTTAAGAATTACATCAGGATTTTCCTTTAATACCCATTCAGCTGAAACCTTTGGCCATTGTTCTCCAAGATCTGCTGCAATATTACTTCCGCCGGCAATTCCAATTAAGAGGTCAGAACCACTGCCGGTTCCCTGTGAAGAATATGCAGTGTAACTCTCAGCATAAACTGATGGAGTTTCAGTTCCTTCTACAGCTGTTTTAACAACATCTTCCCAGTTATTTAAAAAATCTTGGTAATCCCTTGCAGAAGTTTCCATCCCGGTCATTATTCCAAGGGCCTCTACATCTGATCCAAGAGTGTTAATCTTATAAAAATCAAGATTAATCAATGGTATACCAGCATTCTCAAATTGATCAGCATTTTTTGGTCTTGAAGAAGAATAAACAATAACAACATCTGGAGAAAGTTCCATTACTTTCTCAAAACCAGGATTATCCCATTTACCAACACTGACTGCATTTGGAAGATGTTTCATGAGATTCTCATCAGAAATCACACTATCAACAACTCCAACAACTTTATCACCTGCTCCAATTGCTGCCATCATCTCAGCTGCATCAGCATTAACACAAACAACCCTCTCTGCCGGCTCTGTAAGAGTTATAGTCTCTCCGACTGTGTCTGTAAAAGTAACTTCTGCATTTGCAGGAGTAACAATCAAAATCATTAAAATAGCGAATACTAAGAAAAATTGTTGTCTATTAATCATGAATTAACATCTCCATTATGATTATTAGACAATCGTATTACTTAATTATTGTTTTTTTTCACTGTCCTACCATAGATGTGATCTATTCTCCGGAGAGATATATAGCGAATTATCTGGCCCGATTTCAGGGAAAGCACTATAAAACTCATCCATGTTAAATGGAATAATATTAACCCGGTATTCATTCCATGGATGTCCTTCGACAAGAATCATGCTACGAAGTGCTTCATCCCGGATATTTCCTCTCCATGACTGTGCATACCCAATGAAAAATCTTTGTTTACCTGTAAAACCATCATCACCAATTTTATCTGCTTCATCAGGATATCGGTTTATATAAGCATTATAGGCAACGGTCAGTCCTCCAAGATCAGCTACAGATTCTCCAATATTTCTTGTACCATTTAGATAAAGCCCATCAATACCTTCAGTCCTGGAAATTTGTAGATATAGAGGAAATGCAGTTCTTGCATAATTTTCAAGATCATCCTGCGTCCACCAATTGTTTAATGAACCATTTGCATCATATCCTCTGCCGGTTGCATCAAATCCATGAATGAACTCATGTGCCATCATAGATCCAATAGCCCCATAGTTAAGAGCAGGATCAGCCGATGTATTGTAAAAGGGTTCCTGTAATATTCCAGCCGGAAGAACAATAGAATTTCTCAAAGAATCATAATATGCATTCACTTCCTGTGGAGACAGATACCAGGTATCAGGATCACTTTCCATCCCAGAGATCTGCATACTCTGCCGGAAATAATAACCGCTGAGATCTATTACATTTTCAAGATATGAAGCATTAGTCAGATTCATACCAGAATAATTACCCCACCTTTCAGGATACCCGACCTGAATTCTTATCTTATCAAGTTTATCTTTTGCGGTCTCTTTTGTTGAATTTCCCATCCACGTATTATTTGAAAGTCTTATTCGCAGTGTATCAGAAAGATCATTCATCATCTGTGTAGCTTCTTCCTTATCCTCTTTATGGAAATATTTCGTAACATATGCCTGCCCTATAGCGTTTCCAAGCACATCATTACACATTGAAAGAACAGATCTCCACCATGGAGTTGTAGTATCCTGTCCATAAAGTTTCTTTTCGTAAAAATTTTGATATGCTTCCTTAAATCGGTCATCTGCAATTGAACTTGCAAACTGCAAAACTCTGAAAGTCAGAAAATGTTTGATCGTATCAATATCTTCTTCTTCTGTTATTTGTGATACCTTTTGCAGATATCCTGGTTGTTGAATGTTAACCTCAGATAAATCAGGTCTGCCTGAAAGTGTAAAAAGATCATTCCAGTCAATACCTGGGAATTCTACCTGTAATGTTGTATTATTTATTTTATAGTACGACTGACTTGATTTACCATAACCAGTTGAATCTGATGAAGCTTCTGCAAGAAAAGTTTCAATTTTGATTACATCATCTGCATATTCAGTCGCATCTGTGTTTTCGATTCCATATAGTTCAAACAGTTCTGTGACATAATTCTTGTAATCATCACGGAGAGTTACAATTTCAGGAATTGTTGAGGAGTAATACTCTTTTGACGGAAATGAAAGCCCGGCCTGACAAATTGTTGCAATAAGCATTCCTTTGTCTCCCGGATCATCTGCAGCATATATTGAATAAAAGGGCGTAAAACCTGCATTCTGAAGATCATTAAGAACTATCTTTAAATCATCTCTGTCAGTGATATTTCCAATTTCAGTAAGATAGGGGATCACTGGCTTTATTCCAGCCTGATTTGCTTTTTTTGTATCCATAGCAGTCTTATAGAAGGTTCCAATAGTCCATTCCGCAGATTTTTCAGGGGCAGAAGTATTATCAGCTGCCTCCTGAATTAGAGAGATGAGCTGCTTATCAACCTTATCGGTCACTTCATTTACTGAAGTGTACATCATTAAATCTGCTGGAACCGGGTTTTCTGTTAGCCATTGACCATTTGAATATTTGAAAAAGTTATCACCGGGGTTAATTGATGTATACATCCCTGATATTTGAGCAGAAGTTGATATTACTGTCAATGACAGTATTAATATCAGAAGAATTAATCTATTATGCATATATCACTATTAGACTTCAAAAGAAAAGAGGATAGCGATTAACCCAAACATTAACTCATCAGATCCAATTTTAATTAATTCCTTTACATTCTATGCTTTTTCACTGCAATATCAAAAAATAAACAATCTTGGAGATCGAATAGGTAAGGCTGAAAAGTTAATTGATTAGACTGCATTTTTCCCTATTATCTCAAATATGTATTGAGACAATTTAATTTGGATTGGAAGATCGCATACTAACGAAATTCTTCTTATCAAGCAACTTGTTTTACAACAATGGTATGGCCTTACAGATCAGGAGAAACAAAGCAATCAGAGCATCTTATTTAATACTTTCTACAATTTCCCCCCTCAATTCCGAATAGATCGACTGTATAGAAATTTCGCGACCGAATGAGGATTAAAAAAAATAATCCGCAATTTGCAAATGAACTTCTACAACAGACAAATCGGATTGGATTTCAAATTAAACGAAGAATACTTCAGATACTATCCATTCATGTTCAAATATTCCAAGAGATGGTAAATCACAGACTAAAAGATCGCATGATGAAATATAGGCCCAAAATCTCATTATGGCAACAATTTACATCAACTAATCGATAAGAAATTATTATGATTCGCAGAATCCAGACCACAACAGGGAGTGTACACGATATTCATAATCTCTCAATCAATCAAAGATAAAAAGAGAAAAAATTAATCTCAAATGTAAAATCTCACGTAGGACGCCATTTTGTGGTTATAAAAATCTTTCACACAGGTAATGTTTGGTAACAACCGTTAATACAGTTCAAATTAAATACCTCTCGTCCTGCTTCTTATATAGCCTTTATCCGGGGTATACTTTTTTTATGTAGGTTAATCGCTATCCTCCATAGATATACCCATATGATTAACACGATAAACGGCCATATGTACAGAACAACGGCTGATAGGATGCAGATAAAAAATCTGAATCATGTAAACATTACAAATAAAACAGTTCTTCTTCGAGTGGATTTCAATTCACCAATTGACCCTGAAGCCGGACTGATACTTGACGACAAACGTTTCCGGGAGCACCTCCCAACAATTAGAGCTCTTGATAAAGCTTTATGTGTCATCCTGACTCATCAGAGCAGGCCTGGAAAGAAGGATTTCACCTCGCTTATTTCACATGCCACAAGACTTGAACAACTTCTTGGCAAAAAAGTAACTTTCATTGATGATATCTTTGGTCATACTGCACGTGATGCCATCAGAAATGGAAAGACTGGTGATATAATAATGCTTGAGAATGTCAGATTTAACGCTGAAGAAGCATTAAAACTCTCACCACAGGATGCTGCAAAGACGCTTCTAATTAGAAAACTATCCGAAATGGGTGATATCTTTATCAATGATGCATTTGGAACTGCTCATAGATCTCAACCAACAATTGTAGGTCTGACAGAAACCCTTCCATCAGTTGCTGGAATTCTCATGCAGAAAGAGATTGAAAACCTAACAAAAGTGCTTGGAGGAGCACCCCGTCCGGTAACATTTATCCTTGGCGGAACTAAAGTTGATGATTCAATCGATGTAGCAAAAAATGTCCTGATGAATAACATAGCTGACAATGTAATAACAATTGGTGTAGTTGCAAACGTTTTCCTTGCTGCACGTAGAGTAAATATTGGAAAACCGTCTCTCTCTTTAATTGAAAAGCTTGGATATCTTAACCAGATAGAGATAGCAGAAGAGTTGCTCCAAAAATATGGTGACCGAATCTTTGTCCCTGACTCAGTTGCAGTAAAACAAAATAACCAGAGAATTGAAGTCTCTGTTGACAAAATTCCAGAAGATTGTCCTATCCTTGATATTAGTGGTGAAGGGCTTTTTGATTGTCTGAAGATCTTGAAACAGTCAAGAACAGTTGTCCTTAACGGACCTGCCGGCCTCTTTGAAGAATCTGATTATGCAATTGGTACATATGAGATAATTAAAGCGGCATCAGAAGTTGAATTTTCAGTAGTCGGTGGAGGGCATACTGCGGCTGTTATTGAAAAGATGGGGTATGAATCAAAATTTACCCATATTTCAACCGGCGGCGGCGCCTGTATAGAATTCCTTACCGGGAAAAAATTACCTGCAATAGATGCACTTGAAAAAAGTGCTGAAAAATTCTTCTGATTCAGATGAACGATATAAACCTCGACCATATTGCACTAAATGTAACAAATCTTGACAGTTATCTTAGATTTTGCCAGGATATACTGAAACTTGAAGTAACATCACCAATAACTCTTTCAAAACAATCAGTAGTTACAGAGATGACAAAAGGAGATTCTATTCTTGGAAACACTCTAAAAAACCTTATAAATAGCATCAGTCCACAGACAATCCTCCGTATGAATTCAAGGATTGCTTTTGTTAAAGCCGGACCTGACTGGAATATTCTGTTAATTGAAAGTAAACATCCCATAAAAGGATATGTCGTATCAGTAGAAGGCAACAATATCTACGGATTTGGTTGTTTTATAAGTAAAACCAAAGATACAGAGGATCTTGCATGGGATCTTGCAATCGCGGATGCCAATTTCCAGTTTGGAGATCCCTACAGTGATGGACATACATTTTCAGAAGAATTATCACATAATCTCTTCATAACTGACCCTGATGGACGAATAATAGAACTTGTTCCTAAAGATGAAACAGGTGAATTTATCACAGGATTGTCACATGTAATCCTGAATTCTGAATCAATTGAAAAATCTATAAAATTTTATGAATGTCTTGGCCTTAAAAAGACAGAAATCAATTCATCCGTCTCTGATTATTACAGCCTTATCGCTCCGCTCGGTACAAAAGATAAGGCAATAATCTTAATCTATGAACAGAGAAGTGCTGATATGTTGATCTGCAAAGTCGGTGGTCATGGACTTGATCATATATCTCTGTCTAATATTGACAAAAAACTGATACCCGAACAAAACAAAGAAAAAAACCAGAATAAAAAGCAGACAAAAATTCCATTAGATATCCTGATGAACCCGGAGAAGATAGCAGATAAGACAAGTAGTACTTATATCACAGATCCTTCTGGCCATATCATCGAATGTTTATAAATTCATTTCTTAAATCCAAGATGATTTTTTGGATCAATAATTTCATATGAAGAGATCTGATTATAATGCGCCGGCGTTGATAAATGAATGTATAATAGAAAAGCGACAAAGCAAAGAAAACATACCAGAATGAAAAATAACCAGTTACACAATCCTGCAACTGTTAATATTAAGACTATAAGCATAAACAAAGCAGGAATGATGACTACACCAATTTTCATTAAACCAACTCAAATAATATTTAATTTATCCAGTTAAAGATATATAGATAACTAATTGATTGATAATGAAAACAGGCTGGAAAATTATTGGAGGATTTGGTTCCCATATCAAATCCACACGAGACTCTCTTATAGTGTTACATAAGGGAAAAACCGAAGAAATTCCATTAAGACAGCTTGATCATCTGCTTATCACCGGTGGACATAATCTTCAGTCAACACTAATACTAAACCTGATTAAACAGGGGACATTTATCTCTTTTTGCGAATCTGACGGCACGCCTATAGGGTATATAAGACCGTATCTTGATGAAAATCTATATGAAATGCAAAAACTTCAACAGAAATATCCATCATATCAGATTGCTCTTGCCTGTGCCAAAGGAGCAATTCACGATAGAATTCTAACAATTGAAACATGGGTCGATGAAAAACCAGATATTCTCTTCACCGGAGAACTTGATATTCTTGTAAAAGCTGAAGCAGAACTTGAAAATCTTGTAAAACTTGATGAAATACGTAGACTTGACAGACTTGTGTCTGACATGTATTATGAAATATTTACAAGACAATTCGACAAAAATTTTGGATTTACCAGGAAAACAGAGAGACCATATAAAGATCCAATTAACACTGCTCTCTCTTATGGATATGGTATACTCTCTTCTGCGTGCACTAAATCCCTTGTTGGAGCTTTTTTAGATCCTGATTATGGTCTCTTAAACAGGGGTGAACTTGGTCTCACCGAGGATCTAATTAACTGTTGGAAGACAGGAATGATTGATAATACAGTGTTGTCTTTGGTAAAATCGGGATACATCCTGCCAGGGGGATATGAATGTAACTCTCACAAATGTGTCCTTTCTGAAGGGCTTCTTCGAAAGATAGTAACAACTTTTCAGGAAACAATAGACCTTGATATCATCAAAGTTCAGATAGAATGCCTTGCCGGAGCAATTAGAGGCGAAAACCACTTTGAAATATTTAAATACCGATAATTAAGACAATAAATAAAAAGTTAGTCTGACTGATAGTCACTCTCATATGTGACTTCAAGTCTTGTTCCAAAGGCATCTGAACCATCCATTCTGCTAATGACTCTTTCTCTATATCTTTCAGAGATATTAACCGCTGTATATGAATTGTGAATCTTAATATCTCCAACTGCTCTTGGCGGAATCTTACAGATACCAGATATTGCCTGAACTAATTCCTTTGGTGAAACACGGGTATCGCGCCCTATAGAGAAGATAACAGCACCGTTATTGAATCTACGACTTCTACGATCTCCAGTCTGACGTTTTTCTCCACCAGATCTCTGATCAATATTGACCATATCAAAGTTACCCTGTGTATCTTTGTATGCACTCTGATCTTTAAGGAATGCTGCAGCAATATGAATAGGATCTAACCCATCGGCAACAAGGCCGTTGATTAATGGAATGAAAGAATCAAGATTGTCTTCGCTGACCATTTTACTTATTCTCTTCATTACTCCTTCAGCACGTGAAGACTGAATCTCTGCAACGGATGGAATTATCATTCGACGCATTTTAGTCTTTGCACACCGCTGAATTTCTTTCATTCTCCATCTTTCTCGTGGAGTTACAAAACTGACAGAACAACCTGCTTTTCCAGCTCTTGCAGTTCTTCCTATCCGGTGAATATAATATTCAGTATCCTGTGGAAGATCAAAGTTAAAGACCATTTCAACATCTTCAACATCAATACCTCTTGCAGCTACATCAGTAGCCACAAGTATATTGAGTGTACCTGACCGGAATGCAAACATTACTCTGTCACGTTCTCTTTGTGACATATCACCATGAAGAGCCTCGGCACGAAAACCCTGTGCTTTTAACTGACTTGAAACAACATCAGCCATCCGACGGGTATTGGTAAATACCATTGCTTTTTCTGGAATATACCGGTCAATCAGACGATTAAGAACCGGTGCTCTCTGCTCTTCATGCACTTCAATGAAGTATTGATCAATTCCTGGACCTGCAAGCCCTTCAGGAATAATCTGAACATTTACAGGGTTTTTCTGGAATCTCTTTGAAATCTGAAGAATCGCTCTTGGAAGAGTTGCAGAAAAGATTACAGTCTGCCGGCCTTCTGTCGGAGTATGCGACAAAATTTCTTCAATATCAGGACGAAAACCCATATCAAGCATCTGATCTGCTTCATCAAGCACTACAATCTTCACTTCAGAGAGGTCAAGAGTTTTTCTTGTAATATGATCAATAATTCTTCCAGGTGTTCCAATACAAATCTGGATCCCACGTTTCAGTTCACGAAATTGTCTCTCAATGTCCTGACCACCGTAAATTGGAAATGCGCGAAGCTCTGGTTTAAAAGCAAGAATTCGAGAATATTCATCAGCTATCTGAACAGTTAATTCCCTTGTCGGAGACAATACAAGGGCCTGAACTTTTCTATTAGATGGATCACAGCGTTCTATTGATGGAATCGCATATGCTGCTGTCTTCCCGGTTCCTGTATGTGCCTGCCCGGTCACATCCTGCCCGGTTAGAAGAAGAGGAATCGTTTGTTTTTGTATAGGTGTCGGTTCTTCAAATCCCATTGCCGAAACGGCTTGAAGAATAGGTTCTGAAATACCAAGATCCGAAAAAGAGGATGGAATCATTCCAGTATTATTAAACTCATGACTACTTATAACAGATGGCCTGTTAAGTGTAACAATATGTATAGCATAATATCATTTATTATATAATTATTACGGTTTGGATCGAGATACAGAAAAACAATAATAATTTAGCAAATTTAAAAAATATTTTTTATTAAGCTATGATCAATAATAGTCACTGCTAATGCGTTTTTAAAAATGAATTTAAATTTATAACAAAAAAGAGATTATTTCCGAATGAATGAGGAAATACAGGATAAGACTTCCGTTTCAAGTTTATGTGCCGTCTCTTCAATTTCAGCTTCAACATAAAGCCGAACAAAAGGCTCGGTCCCGGATGGACGAATAAGACACCAGACATCCGGCCGGTCAATTCTTACCCCATCAACAAGGTTTTGATTGTCAGCGGAAAGCTTTGATTTAACAGCTGCAAGCATACCGACTGCATCATCTGTAAAGATTTTATGTTTTAGCATTACAGCCAGAGGAAGTTGATCTACTAATTTTGAAAGGAGTGTTTTCTTTATTGAAAGAAGTTGAACCATCATTGCCCCGGTCATCCCACCATCACGACAGAACTGGTGATTTGGATAGATAAGCCCTCCATTTCCTTCACCACCGAAGAGAACTGGTTTTCCTTCTTCAAGAAGAGCCCGCATTCTTCTTGCAACATATATACTACCTACAGCAGTATAATCCACTGAACTATGATGTTTTGCAGCGACAACTTCAATTAACCTTGAACTACTGACAGGAGTTACAATTATACCACTTTTTCCCTCACACATGGCATCTGTAATCAGAGCAAGTTCATGGTTTTCTTCAATAAACCGCCCTGTTTCATCAACAAAAACCGCTCTGTCAGCATCTCCATCATGTGCAATTCCAAAATCAGCATGAAGAAACTTTACCATTTCAGAAAGTGGACGAAGCCCCTCAACTGATGGTTCTGGAAGTCGTCCTGGGAATTTTCCATCAGGCTGTGCATTAAGAGTAAAAACCCGGCAACCAAGACGCCCAAGAATAGCAGCCGTGGTTTCATATGCAGCTCCGCATCCAGGATCGACTACTACTGTTATTCCATTACCAATTCCGGGTTTAAACTGATTAATAATCCCGGAGATATAATACTCTTTCATGTCACCTGAACTATGCTCAATACCGACTTTAGTCCAGTCTTTTACATCAAATTTTTCAGAAAAGAGCAGTTCTTCTATCATAATAGAACCAGTATCTCCCATTTCAGTACCATCTGGTTCTATAACCTTTACTCCATTATATGTTCCAGGATTATGTGAAGCGGTTATCATAATTCCCGCAGCAAAGTTGTCCTTGACTGCATATTGAAGTGCAGGTGTTGGAAGAATTCCAAAATCAAAGACATCACAGCCTACAGCCATTAATCCTGCTTTAGCTGCCTGAATAAGAGCCGGCCCTGATGTTCTTGTATCACGAGCAAGCGCAACTTTTCCAGGTCTTATTTGTCCTACTGCCATACCAATTTTCATTACAAGTTCAGGTGTCATCAATTCGCCAACAACACCACGGACTCCATTAGTTCCAAACAATTGTTTCTTCTTTTCAGACATTATCCCACCTGTATTATTCTTCATGATTCGTTGTTTAATTCAATTTCAGTATCTTCATTTATTGTTTCAGATTTAATAACGCCATCTTTTCGACGTTTTTTTCTTAATTCAGCTTTTTCTAATTGTTGTTGTTCCCGAATTTTTAAAAGCCTTGCCGAAGCCTCCGCAACATGCCGCATAACTTCAGTTACTCTATCCTCAACCTCGATCTCATCATCCACACCAAGACTCGTACTCTCAATTTCAAGTAAAAATCTTGCAACTTCACTTGTTTCAAAAAGGAGATCATCAAGCTCTTCAGGAGTATAAAAACCGCACATTGCTCCATAAAGGAAAGTCGCGCCAGATTTATTCACTTTACGTTTAAATGAATCGCGGGCCTGATTCACAGCCTGAGCCGAATATGTGCCAGTCATGAATGGAACCAGCTCAGGTAGGTTACGACCAATAAAAGTCATTTCAGATCCGGATGAAGTCTGAAAATCTGCGCACAACCGTGATATCGCCCACTCTCTTGCAGTAATGAAACTTCTTTTGCGAAGAAACCGATTAACCTCTTCATAAGAGGCACCATCTACTTTTTTAAACTTATGATACTTTTCAGGATCATGAGAGCGCTTATCAAACGCCATCACTTAAATGTAACCTCTAATACAAGATAAGGTAATGGTCGACATAGAAATAGACAGATTTATAACTATAACTGCTCAATTAAATGAGGTAACATATATTGCCCAGGTAGTGTAGCGGCCTATCATGTCGGCCTGTCACGCCGACGACTCGGATTCGAATTCCGACCTGGGCGTTTTAGATCTTTTTTATTCATCAATTATTATCATATCATAATTAGCAGATCTCTAATAAGTCCTTATCTAATTAGACTAAGTAAAAAAACCTCTCTTACGTAAAGTGATACTCTTCAATTTTGGCTTAATTATCTTTACAATTATTTGGGCATATTTTTCGAAATTAAGATTAATTTGAATGAAATGATTATTAGAATTTTTTAGATATAACTTTCGCAGAATAGGTATTCTACGAAATAATTATAATCATTTGAATTAATACATTTAACTTGTGAATAGCGAATTTTTTTCAGAATGGATTCCCCGATATATTCAATATCTAAAAATGCGCAATTATTCGCCGAAAACACTTGAGAGTTACAGTCGTACTTTGACCCTTTTTGGAAACTATATCTGGCTTAACAGATCCTACCGGGGGGATCTCACAAAACGGTGGAAAGACAAAAGTAGTTTACGTCTGACAACTAATGTAATCGTAAAAGCAAACGATATTCATAATTTTTTGTCATTTTTAACTGAAATCCATCCATATCATGCAACAACCCTTAATAGAATACTCTCAACAGTTTCATCATTTTATAGATACCTGACTATGCAGGATTTAATTGATGCAAACCCTGTCCCCAGGATTGATCGACCAAAAATAAAGGATCACGAGTTACAATATCTCAAACACAGTCAGGTTCTCAGACTCCTGAATACTATTGAAAACTCACGTGATAGATTAATAGTCAGAATAATTTATGCCACTGGTGTTCGTGTATCTGAACTCTGTTCCATTAATGTCGAGGATATAGATCTTGATGATCAGACCATCAGAGTGAGAGGTAAAGGAGGGAAAATTAGAATGGTCTTTATAGATGAGACTACTCTTAACGAAATTGCAGATTTAATAGGAAACCGCCTGACAGGCCCTCTATTTATCGGTCAACAAAACCATCATATGTCTCCCAGGACTATTCAGTTGATATTTAAGAAATATGCCCCGGCTGGTATTACTCCACACAAGATTAGGCACAGTTATGCAAGTGAATTATACAGGAGATCAAAAAACCTGAAAGTAGTTCAAGAAAACCTTGGTCATGTATCAATCAAAACTACTGAAGTATATCTGCATACTGATCTTGATGAGCGCCGTCAGGTATATCGGGAATTTTTCCCTCTTGGGAAGTAGAGTTTATTGAATACTCACGAAGAGGATATATTAGATTAAAGGTAAAGTAATAAGGCAAGTGTTTACTCCCGTAGTGTAGGGGTCAATCATATCGGATTTTGGTTCCGATGACGACGGTTCGAATCCGTCCGGGAGTATTATATTCTTTTGTTTCTTATAACTTTCATGAAATTTTGGATTACGGGATTTTTTTTTGTGGCCACATTGTTTTTGGCTTTAAGTGCTGTAGCAGATAGCCAAGAACATTCTAAACCAACGATGACAGATGATAACCCTGAGATATCTCACGGTCAGGTTTCTATTACGATGAATTCTGCGACTGTTAAACGCGGAAACCATTTCTCAGTAACAATTACAGGAAATCCTCATGAAAATATATATTTCTGGGTACAAAGTCACAAATCAGGACTTCCCGGTGAACAACCACCAATGATTATTGACGGACAGGAAGGAGTCTCTCATGACCCAGCAAGTGGGCCATATCTCATTGGTGAACATAAAACATCATCAGGAGAGAGAATTTTAGATCTTGTTGCCAAATATCCTGATAATGGTGTCTTATATTATACACTTATAACAACAGATAATGATGGAAGAAGAATTGTAGAACTTAAGACTACAGCAAATACAGATGATTCCAATTATAAACTAAAAATTGAAGCCGGATAAATTAGGTCTCGGATTATCAAAAACGTGTGGAATTTTTATAGAACTTTGTAGTTCACTAGAATCTGGTGATAAAAAACTTTGATTAGTATTTATCACAGATGGAACCAAGATTTGTGAAAGTTGACATTCTTTCAGGATTTAATAATCTTAATGATATCTCAATGCATGAAGAATATTCGACAATACGTAGTCATACACAGAACGATCTTTATGTTTCATAAAAAAATACAAATAGTCGATAAGCACGATAATTTGTCCGTTCCGGAGTACAGTTTAAAATAAAAGAATGATATAATGGGTATATTTGGATAGATAAATCTGTTTATAGCCTGTTTGATATTCTGTTTCTTTTCGACAGTAATTAGTGTGGAACATTCTGGTCCTATACTGGAACACCTACTTTCCTGAAAGCATTGCAACAAAAACTGGACCATTGATTAATTCATATATTATTATACTGATTAAAATGGAACTTTTAAGTTCCTATGCTCCACTTAACATCAAATATGAATCGTTGCTTTTCAATACGGATACCTGACAATCGCCTCATAAAAAAATTAGGGTGACATCATGTACAATCTTGTTTTCAAGAATAATAAAGTTCGGAATTCTTTCACTTATTCCCTATTCTCATTATATTCCGAATCAACGAATAAGTAGAGAACATTGCTTGACAGGGCAATAGAGAAATATTCACCTGAAGATCTTAAAAAGAGATTGATGTCATATTTACCACAATTACATACAATTATAATACAAATACAAACCTGATACATTAATAAAGGATACTTTGTTTTTCTAATCTACACGCTGCGTGTCTAAAACAATTATGTTGTGATTGTGGAAGATGAAACAAACATGGGCCTGATTGATTTGACTGTTTTTGCTGATCGTAGTATCTGGATCTTTTAATTCAAAGTCAAAAGAGTGAGTATAACAGCAGAATATTTAATACAAATTCATGATAATGGCTACCCAGATAAATACAACTCAAACACGCGATCCAAAACCAAATAAGCATAGTCATTAGCGCCGATATAAGAAATAATGGGTTAATGCCCTATAATAATCAATCTCTTGTTTTTGCATCATTCCTGGTAATATATGCATAAGATCATAGATGTATATCATATATATGAGTCTAATCCAGAAGTATATCAATAAGTGTACATTTTGGTTCAGATTATATATCATTAAATAATGAAGATGGAATTTCTCTAATGGAAACAGAGTACCTGAAGATTTCAGATACAAACTACAAAGGCCTCTTCTAAATTAATAGCATAGGCAGAGTTTATCCATGACTCATTACCTCAGATAAAGCAGGTCAGTATGTCTTTGAGACAGAATACAAACACCTGCCTGAAAATAGGTGGGTATTTGTGTACTATGATCTTTTGTTGAGGAAGAGAGAAGTTCTACGTTTGGATATGGTCGATTAAGGCAATGTGTCATGACAATAAATTATTATTAATCCTCGCTATGTTTGAAGGTCCGTAATATAGTAGTTACAAAAGATAGTGGAATTTAAATGAAAAACACAGCATCAGACTTCGATAAACAAATTCAAAACATGCCAATCTCTTATGCAGAGATCAATGGAGCAAAGCTTGCATACCGTGAATTCGGGAAAAAAAATTCCAAACCGTTGATTCTAATTGTAGGTTACACGGGTGTAATGGAAAATTGGAGTAGTAAATTTGTATATGCACTTGCAGAAGAATATCATGTAATCACTTATGATCATAGAGGCATGGGATATTCAACCGATGACGGAGAGCAGTACGAATTTATTCAACTCGCAGATGATTGTGTAAAGCTTATGAACTCTCTTGGCTATGAAAAATTTAATGTAGTCGGTCATTCTATGGGAAGTATGCTTACACAACTTATTGTGGTAACATACCCAGACAACATCAACAAAGCTGTAATTATTTCAACACTTCCAAGTATTAACTGCC
Organism: uncultured Methanospirillum sp.; assembly: GCA_964434005.1. Classification (GTDB taxonomy): domain Archaea; phylum Halobacteriota; class Methanomicrobia; order Methanomicrobiales; family Methanospirillaceae; genus Methanospirillum. The sequence continues at coordinate 3,547 of CAYSSW010000037.1, read as the reverse complement.
CAGAAGGAGCACTAATTAAATCTGAAACCAAAAAAATTATTGAACAAACTGACGAAAACAACTCTAACGGTATTTATCGTGAATCAGTCGCTTCAGTAAGCAATGACGGCGTTTTTAACGAACTGAGAAATGTTAAAAATGACATTATGGTTATGGTGGGAACAGATGATATGGTAACACCTGAACAGGGTGCAATTGATGTAGCCTTAGAAATTAAAGGAGCATGGCTTGTACGATTTAAAGGCTGTTCACACGAAATTCTGGATGAAATGCCTCTTCGTAGTGCTGAGTGCATTAAGTTTTTCTTAGATATGGATGATAGATTCACCGACTCCGGCGATGAAGCAGGTTCTGCATCAGGAACTATTTAATTGTAATCCAATTAAACCTTTCTTTGAGAAGATAACATCTACCTGACACTTGGCGGTAATGAGTGCTACGAAACTTAAATTTTTGAAGAACTCTAAAATATGAATAAAAACCATTGTCATTTTTATAAATGGCAATAATAGAAGACTCCAATGTAATCATAACTCATCTTGTTATAGTATCGGAAATAATGGATTCTCTTGGAATTCATCAATATATAAACAATGTTCTCCCAAAAAACATCAACATAAAGTCAGTATTAGCACAGCAAAAAGACTCTCGTCCTGAATGGATTGGAATTCAATGAACATCACCTTTTTCCCATGCCTGAATATTTTGATTGTCCTGACACAGAGTACTTACTTGGTGCAGGAATAAAACCAGTAAATTTGAATCAGTATTTATGGTAACTATCTGGATACAATAAAATCCTATAATTTTAAAATTTATGGAAAATAATGATGAAATCCTTTGATTCGTTCAATTGCATTGACCGGAGATAGTAAATATTGTTCATGGATCATTACCCTCCAAATGTTGGTAAGTGAATTTAAATCCTAATTTATAATCGATTGAAAAGACGATCAATACAGGGATAACAAAATAATAGATGAAAAGACTTGAATACCAAAAATGAGATCATATCCTCATTTGATAAATCGTTTTTATTAATTCTTAACAAACCAGATCTTTGGAGGAGACTATATCATAATCAGATTCAATCTCTGTTGCTATATAGACCTTTTTTAGATAAAAACTATGATAACAACGATATCATGGTTTTTATCTCAAACCCTGCTATTTATGAGGTATAACAGAACTCTTCAATAAATTATCTCACGCTACCTCATATAACTAATTAGGGAATTAATAGGACTTTAACCAATTCTTTAGATTTTTTGTTGATTAATAGATACAATACAATTTTGTAGAGAAATTTTAAGTTTAAGTCAAAAAAAATTTATAGTATTATCATAAATTCCCTTCAGAAAGCAAATGTTCAAATTAGATACTTTGTGTATAAAACTCTGCAAATTACTAATACTATTTCTCATCTTGTTCATTGCAGGGCCAATGCAGGCAGATGATTCCATCGATCTGAAGATTTTGTCAGTTAATGATCTGCATGATCAATTGTTGCCACATATTCAAAATAACACATCTGTAGGTGGAGCCATGATACTTGCAGGATATCTGCTGGAAGATCTCAATGGAACAGAATATTCTGTTCTGGCAGTACCTGGAGATTTTTCGGGTGTATCTGAATCTGCTGTCACCATTTTTCAGGATGAAACGGCAGTTTTGTTTCTAAATGAGTTTTCTGATGGAGAAGTAGCGAAGACAAATGTTATTGTAACACCTGGAACTCACGATTTTGATTATGGGTTTGCTGAACTTCAGAGAAAAGTCAATGGTGGAAATGGAGATACAATAATACCTCATTTAGTTGATCCCTATCCGGGATTGTATGGTGATATGATTTCTGCAAATATCGCGTATCCAACAACCGGAGAACTGGCATTTGCTCCTTCTGTAGTCAAAGAGTTTGATGGTGTTCATGTTGCGTTTATTGGAGCAACAACAACAGAAACCCATTATATCTCAAAAGGTGGAATGGAGATGGATTTTTTGAATGAATCTGACTCGATCAATGCAGAAGTAAAACGCCTACAAAATGATGGAATTCATGCGTTTGTAGTTCTGCTTCATGAAGGGGGATTTCAGGAACCCTATGAGGGAGATACCCGTGACAATGAGGTTGTAACCGGCAAATTGGTAGATATTGTCAGTTCTCTGGATGGAGATGTCGATGTTGTTCTATCTGGAAATACTCATAATTTCACAAATGCATATCTCCCCAATTCTGCAGGTAATCAGGTTCTGGTTACGCAAGGGTACTCTTATAATACCGGATATAGTGAGGTTGATACAATTATATCAAAAGAGAGTGGGGATATTGTATCAAAGTCTGCTCGTATAGTTACCCTTTATCCACCAGATGTCACCCCGGACGGTCTGAATGCCACACAGACTCTGATTGATGAGATAAAAACCAATCAGAATCAGGAATTTTCAGAAGTTGTGATGAATACTCTTTCACCTCTGACTAGGGAGAAAAACATTGATGGTGAATCCCTGATTTATAATTTTGTGACTGATGCAGAGCATTCAATACTAAAAACAGATGTATTAATTATGAATGAAAAAACTATTCGTTTAGATCTTGATGCCGGAGATGTTACACTTGGTCAATTTTATTCCATGTTTCCGTTCCACGATGAGGTATTTTTAGTAAACATGAGTGGAAAGGATCTTCTTGCATTGATTGAACAACAATGGACACGTACCATAAAACCAGAAAACCGACTGCATTTTTCCGGTCTTTCATATATCTACAATGAAACTAATCCAGATGGAAAACGTGTTGTTTCAACTGAAATAAATGGCCAACCCCTGATTCCTGACAAAATATATAGTGTAGGTATACCTGATTATCTTTATGCAGGTGGTGATGGATATGTAATTCCGGGTGATGCTGTTTATGTGAGAAATGAAGGTAATGGACTTGAAATTCTGCTGTCCTATATCAAAACCCTAAATGAACCGGTAAATATTAAGTATGATGGCAGAATATTAAGGACGGAATAATTCTATATGAAAATCTTAGTATTGAATAAACTCAACCCCTGTTTTTTTAAAATGTAAGAATACTTACAGAATAAATCCTGAATTTATAATCGGTTGATAAAGATTATTCAGAATTAAAATATGAAAATGATTTCACATATACCAAATCATCTACAGGTAACTATTCATTTCAATAAAATTTGGGATCTAAAGGATCTATTGACAAACTGAGCATATCTTTTGACATAAACAAAACACACTATATGAATGCCTTTGAAAAAGTCTATTTGTTCTGCTTAAAATTCTTAAGGATATTTCCTAAATAGACAAGAGAGAATGACATGTGGGGCAAAAGAACATTTTTTTTATAGATTTGCTGACAAATGGAAAAAATAGAAGAAAGATGAGAGATAAAGGCTTCAAAAACTCCATAATCGAAATGGACATTGATAATGTCTGTGAACTTTTGATCTTTCTCTTGAAAGATCTTCTCTTATTAACCTCAACTCCCGAAGTATAAGCACAAAACATTTTTGCAAAACCTCCTAAT
>CAYSSW010000036.1:0-24089 GCA_964434005.1 uncultured Methanospirillum sp. | reverse complement strand
GAAGTCCATCTTCATTAATTATCTGAACAGTCGAGGTTTTTGTGAAATGTGAAACATTTAGTCCGGAGAATATTTTTGAATAGCCGGCAGTTGGAAGCACATGATTTGTCCCTGAACCATAATCTCCACATGCCACCGGAGCATAAGGACCGACAAAGATGGAACCGGCATTTCTGATATTATTTAAGATTGAAAGTGGATCCTTCACCTGAATTGAGAGGTGCTCTGGTGCAATAAGATTTGAAACAAGGACTGCTTTTTTGATGTCAGGAACCAGAACATATCCTGAATGTTTAAGCGCGGCTTCAATGATCTCCTTTCTCTCTGCTTTTTCAAGCATCTGTTCAATAAACCGTCCGGTTTCAATGGCCATTTCTTCAGAGTCTGTTATTAAAAGTGACGCTGAATTTGGATCATGTTCAGACTGCGCGAGAATATCTGCTGCAATGAAATCAGGGCGTGCAGATTCATCGGCTATTACTGCAATTTCCGAAGGGCCTGCCGGAAAATCAATCTCAACAGAATCCCTGAGGATCTGTTTTGCCGCGGTTACAAATACATTGCCTGGCCCTACAATCTTTTCAACTTTTTTGATCGACTCTGTTCCAAGAGCCATAGCGGCTATTGCCTGAGCGCCTCCTATTGTGTAAATCTCTGAAACGCCTGCAATATCAAGTGCAACAAGGGTCAAAGGATTCACCGGGGGAGGTGTGCAGCACACAATTTCACGAACACCTGCAACAATTGCAGGAGCTGCGCACATAAGTACTGTTGAAGGATAGCAGGCTCTACCTCCCGGAACATACATTCCTATCCTTGTCAGAGGAGTGGTTTTTACACCAAGAGTTATACCTGATTCAGTTGTCGAAAGCCAGAGATCTTTATTTTTCTGGAGTTCATGAAAGTTTGAAATTCTTGTAAATGCTTCAATCAATGCCTCTGTTACCTCGGCATCGACTTTTTCATAAGCTGCCTCAATCTCATCTTCGGAAACAAGGAGCACTTCGGGTTTAATCTTATCAAATCGCAGACACAGGTCATAAAGGGCTTTATCTCCGCCTTTTGCAACCTCATTAATTATCTTCTGCGTTGCATCTCTGACGTCTGTCAGGACAGTTTTTTGTCTGCCAAGCCAGTCATCAATCGTGACCGGAGTCCATATCATATTCTAATGTTTGAATCTTATCTGAAAAAAAGTAGTGTTACTTATATGGGATCCTCATTTTCAAGGGTTTTATTGTTTAAGAAGATTTCATAGTTGGTGTATTCCATCGCCAGACAAAAAGATCAGGGGCTGGTCTTGTAATTCGTCCCTTTATTAGTTCCAGAAGCATTCTTGAAAGATCAAGGTATAAAAGCACAGATTCATGGTCATCAGAGTCAGTTTCCCTGATAATTCCTCTGATATAATCTTCAATTCCGTCTCCTGTTGATATATCGGCGGGAAGGATATCTGTTTGTCTGACTTTTCTGACGTTTAACACATCATCAACGACAACAGCCAAAGCAATATCTGATACAGTTCCTTTTCGAATGATCAGAATTCGTCTACGGCCTGTGTCAATAGTCTTAATCCCAAGAAGAGGGGCGAAATGAATTACCGGAATCATGTCCTCTTTCCAGGGTGAAGTTCCTTCAATATAATCCGGAGCATCATAGACTTTTGTAATCTTGAGGGCATTGATGAATTTCTCAATATTGTCCCCGTCTATGAGGTAACGGTCATTACCAAGACCTACTTCAACAAGAGTTAATAACTGTTCCATTCCGGCAATCCTATAATTAAACTATACATTTATCCATATCATTTCTTTGGTTCTTCTATTCAGATCAAAATTACTATCCTGTTTAAGTGATAAATATACTTTGTTTAGGTATAAATGGGGGGCTTTTGATGGTAGAAATAATTGAAGAGAATATTAAAAAAAGGATTAATAGCCTTTTGCTTTTTTCCATCGGCGGAAATATCTATGCCTCAAGTGTCTCATTTATCCGTCAGATTGTAAAAGACACCTCAAAAACACCGATTCCAGGTTCTCCTGACTTCATTCCCGGTGCAATTAGTATAAGAGAAGAGATAGTTAAGATAATAGACATCAGAAAGATCATCCCTCTTGGTGCAGATTCTGAAAGAAAGCGGGTAATCGTGTTTATTCCTGAAACTGAAGCCGCAACAAGGTTTGGAATAGTTGTGGATGATGTTTTTGGAATCATGGATATTCCGGATGACAAAGTTAACTATCTTGATCTGTCTGATAAGCATATCGAGAATAATTTTATGATTGGATTCATCAAAATTTCCATGGATGAATTTTTAAATCAGGCAAGTCGTGCCTATGTTGGAGGAAATGATGATGTTGTATGGATAGATTTTGAAGATTTAATATCATCAGTCACATCAGGTCAGGAAGAGGGAATTGTCTTCAAGTTAACAGCGCTTTTTAATCCTGATCTTTTATTGTCAGGCGAATGGAAGAGTAAAAATTAGAATTAATGTTAATTTGAGGAAATTTAAGAAAATTAGAGATAATATAGGGATGCAAATAAAATTCCAAAGGCAGCAACTGCCATAATAATGAATATTCCTGCATTCCAGTTTAAAATTTTCTTTCCGTCAAGCGGTCCTATTGGAAGAAGGTTGAAAGCTGCAATCATTGCATTGATTTTAATACCGATAATCCCAAAGATGCCAAGGAGTCCAATCTCTGGTGACTGCATTGATATAAGGAGAATTCCTGCAAAGGGTATGAGCAGTATAAGGTTGCTTAATGGCCCTGCAAGGGAAATGACACCATTTTCCTCTTTTGAGATCTCTCTGCCATTACTATATATGACTGTAGCCCCAGGTGCCGCAAATACAATACCGGCAATTGCTGCCATTGCAACGGCGACTACAAGCATCATGCTGCTCATCTGAAATTCTGCCCAGTATCCATATTTCATTGCAGTAAATTTATGAGCCATTTCATGAAGCAGGAAGGCAATCCCTGCGGTAAAAAGTGATATTATAAAGTACAATACAATTATTTGAAGATAGAATTGTGAACCCCATACCATTGCAAGAGTAAACGCAAGTGAGAGGGCAAGCCATGCAATCAGTAGATCTCTTCGCTCGTACGGAGGGATCTGTTCAAGAAAATTCATAATATATATTTGCTCATGATAACTAAAATCATGTATTATCATCTATTATCTTGTTTTTGAGAAAGGCCTCACTGTATTATTTCATGACTTAAAATAAATACATCAAAATCTGGAGACAATTATGCCACTTGAAGAACTTAGAAAAGAGATTGAACTGATGGACGATGAGATAATAGCGGCAATTAAAAAGCGAATGGATATTGTAGAAAAAATTGCAGATATCAAAGAAAAGGTCGGCAAACCTGCCGTTGATAATAAAAGACGAAATATTGTATTAGAACGGATCTCAAGTCAGGCAGAAAAGAATGGATTAAAAAAAGAGCCTGTTATTGAAATATTTGAGATAATTCTTCAAATAAGTGAGCAATATCAGATTGACCGGAGAAAAAGAGGCAATTGAGTTAATACTTCGCTGTAATATTTTCTAATAATGGTGGTAGATATGGAATGATTATTTTGCTTCCTTCAAGTCCTACATCATGAATAAAGACAACAGGCACATATATTTTAGATCTGTTATATGCGGTTTTGTAGGTCTCAAAGAGTTCACGGTTATCAGAATTGTTGTAGAGATCATAGGTTTTTATAGAAAGATCCGGGTGTTCTGGTGTGAAGTTTTTTAGAAAATCAAGTACATCATGACACGCTCCACAATGAGTGTTGTAAAAAAGAACCGCTCCTTCCCCAGTATCATTACCATAAGACATAATACTTGGAAGAGGGTAAGTTTCATTAACCTCTGATCCGTTCTTTAAGAAGACTGCTCCTGAAACCTGACCTGAAATCAGAAATAGCAGGCATAAACCTGCAATTATTCTAATAATTCGTTGATTCATAATCATCTTCCGTTATCATCGTCCCTACACCATCGGCAGTAAAGAGTTCAAGGATGAGGTTATGAGGAGTATTCCCATTAATAATATGCCCAAAAACCACTCCGCCTGAAAGCGCATTAAGCACTGCTCCTACCTTTGGAATCATCCCTTCAGAAACAACACCATCGTTAATCAGTTTCCTGGCATCCATGACATTCATCCTTCTATAGACCTTCGTCCGGTCTTTATCCATAATGCCATCAACATCAGTCATACTAACAAGTTTATGGGCTTTTAATGCAATTGCTATCTCTCCAGCGGCAGTATCAGCATTAATGTTTAAATCATGTCCGTTTCTGTCAATTGCAAAAGGTGAAACCACTGGAATAAATCCATTATTAAGAAGTGTATTAAGGATTTCAGGTTTTACTTCCTCAATCACTCCAACATGTCCAAGGTCTATCTCTTCTTCATGGCCTTCAACAGTTATCTTCTGGGTGTCCATCTTTTTAGCAATTATCAGGTTACCATCATTTCCAGAAATCCCAACCGCCTGTCCACCCTCTTTTGAGATCAGAGAGACAATTCCTGTATTTATCTTTCCGACAAGTACCATCTGTGCAACTTCAAGGGTATCATCATCTGTGATTCGAAGGCCTCCGACAAATCTTGGTGTTTTACCAAGTGCCTTCATCTTCTCTGTAATCTCCGGACCTCCACCATGGACAACAACTACCTTTATACCAATAAGTTGTAACAGCACGATATCCTGAACAGCGGTTTCCATGATTTCATGACTTATCATTGCATGGCCACCAAGTTTGATGACAAGTGTTTTGCCATGGAATTTTTGGATATAAGGCAGAGCCTCCATGAGGACATCTTCGCGCTTCATGTGGTATACTTCCCGTTTATTTCTACATATTTTTCTGTAAGGTCACAGCCCCAGGCAGTTGCCTTTTCACTACCACTGGAAAGATCAAGTTCAATTGTTATCTCATCACCTGACAGGGCTGCTTTTGCCTTTGAAAGATCCTTGGCGATTTCACCCTTAAGGCACACAGGGGCCAGGATACCATTTCCACCAATCCAGCATGAGACTGTTTGAGGATCAAACTCAGCTCCAGATCTTCCGGCGGCTGCAACAATTCTTCCCCAATTTGGATCCTGCCCATAAATTGCAGTCTTAACAAGTGGAGATTCTGCAATAGTTTTTGCTGCAAGTTCAGCTTCTTCTTCTGAATTTGCATTTCTGACAGTGATTTCTATTAATTTTGTGGCTCCTTCGCCATCTTTTGCAATCTGCCGCCCAAGGCTGATACAGCATTCTTCAAGAGCTGATACAAATTCAGCATTGTTTACCTTTCCGGCAGAACCAGTTGCAGTACAGAAAATAACATCATTTGTACTTGTATCTCCATCTACTACCACACGGTTAAAACTTCGATTTACTGCACTTTTTAATGCAGTATGGAGATCTCCTGCGCTTATATCTGCATCAGTGTAAATGTAACCAAGCATTGTGCCCATATTTGGGGCAATCATCCCAGATCCTTTACAAATACCACCAATTGTAAAACCCTCTCTTTTTACTAAAGCATGTTTCTGGACAAGGTCAGTTGTCATTATCGCTTTTGCCGCACTTACTTCTGCTTCATGAGAGTGAGTTAAAAGTGGCGCTACCTCTTTGCATTGTTTTTCAATTAAAGGAAGATCAAGATACCTGCTTATAACACCTGTACTTGCAACACCAATATTATCTGCATCAAGTTTTAAGGCATCAGATGCTAATTCTGCCATTTTGCGTGCATCATCAACACCTCTCTTCCCGGTGAGGGCATTTGCGCAACCGCTGTTTGTAATAATCGCAGATAATTTCCCTTTCTGTATCTGCTCTTTCATGTAGATAACAGGTGCTGCTACTGCTTTATTTTTAGTAAATACCGCTGATGCTGTTCCTTCTGCCTTAATAAGCGCAAGGCCGAATTTTCCATCCTTTCGTCCTGCTGCCGATACACCATCTATTGCACAAATCGACTGCATTTCATCATTTTTATCTTTTTCGTTCATTTTTTTCTCCGGAAATTTTTTGGGCAATTCTTCTTTATGGAAGCATTCCGGGGTGCAATAACCCTTCAGTCTCTTTAAGGCCCATCATTATGTTCATATTCTGTATTGCCTGCCCTGCTGCACCCTTAACAAGGTTATCTATTACCGAAACTGCTACAAGCTGGTTTTCAAACGTCTCAACCATTACATCACAGAAATTTGATCCCCTGACCGAATTGAGTGATGGTCTCTGGTATCTGACAAAGGTTTCATCCTTGTAGAAATCCTGATAAATCTTTTCAGCCTCTTTCTGCTCTATTGGTTCATCAAGCATGATGTGAGCTGTTGTCATAATTCCTCTGTTTACAGGGAGAAGGTGAGGTGTAAAATGACATGTTGCTTTTGACCCAAGAAACGCAGCTTCCTGTCTCATCTCTGCAAGATGGCGGTGTTGTGTCCATTTATATGCAGTAAGATTATCCCCTACATTTGGATAATGGGTGGTATCTGAAGGATTATCACCGGCACCTGACACTCCTGATTTTGAGTCATAAACAATCAGATTTGCAAGGTGCGCGACTGGTGCTGCTGCAAGCGTTGCACCTGTCGGGAAACAGCCTGGATTTGAGATAAAATCCACATTTTTACATTCGTTTCTATGTAACTCACAAAGCCCATATGGAGCTTTTATCCATGCTGTATGATCTACTCCATAGGTCTTTTCAAAGACATCTTTTGGAAGACGGTAATCTGCTGAAAGATCTACAACTTTAATTCCACGTTCAAGAAGTCCTGGAACATATTTCATCCCGGCAGTATGTGGCACAGCAAGAAAAGCCACATCTGTGTCAATTTTTGAAATATCAGGGTTTTCAAATTTGAGGGAACAAAATCCTGACAGGTGAGGATGTCTTGAAGATACACTCTTTCCTTCAAATTTCCGGGAAGTTGCGAGATTTACTTCTACCTCTTTGTGACCTGCGAGCAGTCTTATTAGCTCGCCGCCGGCATAGCCCGATGCTCCTATGATGGCAGCTTTCATAAAAACAATGTCTGATTTGTATGTGTTTATATTGAACGGCAGAGATCTTTTTTTCAGGATTATAACAAATAATATCATAATGTATCAGCATCCTGAAGGAGAAAGTTCTGGTAAAATTACGCCTGCAATGCAACAATTTTACACTGCAAAAGAGCAGTATCCGGATTGTATCATCTTTTTTCGAATGGGTGATTTCTATGAGACTTTCTGTGAAGATGCAGAAGTCTGTGCGCGTGAACTTGAAATTACCCTGACATCAAGGGGTAAAATGCCAGATGGGACTGCTATTCCACTTGCCGGGATTCCATACCATGCTCTTGACGGATATCTTTCAAGAATGATAGGGAAAGGGTATAGGGTTGCTATCTGCGAACAGGTTGAAGATCCAAAACTTGCAAAGGGAATTGTAAAACGTGAGGTTATAAGAGTAGTAACTCCCGGAACAGTAATTGATGCCCCCCTTCTCTCATCTGAAGGCGCACGGTATTTAATGGCTCTTTATCTCTCTCCTGCTACAAAGGGCAAGAAACAACAAAGGGGTGCAGGAATTGCATTTATAGAGATCTCAACTGGTGATTTTCAAACTGAGGAAGTTACAATAAGTGATGAACCTGATGCGATAAGATCTGTAATGGCACGTTATAAACCGGCAGAATGTTTGATACCTACCGGAACAGATAAAAAAATACTGGATTACATAAGCCACTTTGTATCTCTTATAACACCTGTATCTCCTGATCTTTTTTTTATAGATAACGCAAAAGAATTGCTAAAAACCCAGTTTTCGGGTGATGACACCGCTCTTCATGGACTATCTGATAATGTTATATGTGCAGCAGGTGCTGCTCTTGCTTATGCAAGGAATACACAATTCTCACCGCTCTGTCATATCAGAGGTTTTTCAAATAGATCTTCAGGGTTGATTCTTGATGCTGTCACTCTTCGAAATTTAGAAGTTATAGAAAATATCAGGAATCGAAGTGAGGATGGAACACTTGTAAAGACGCTTGATCTTACAAAAACACCAATAGGGAGAAGACTAATTCGTCAGAGGATAACATCTCCTATAGCTGACGTCAGATCAATTAATGAACGGCTTGACTGTGTCTCCTTTTTTATTGATATGTCCACGTTAAGGCTTGATGTCATCTCAGCTCTTAACAGGTATCCTGATCTTGAAAGAATAGCCGGACGGATCAGTTACGGGAATGCAGGCCCGCGTGATCTTGTAAGCCTTGGTCGGGCAATTGACATATCTCTCACCTTAAAGGAGATGATTAATGCCGCCGGTAAACTTCCATCTCTTCTATATCATGCAACAGAATCTCTGACAACGCTTCGTGAAACCTCTGAAAAGATTAAACGAGCAATAGTGGATGAACCCCCAGTTCTTCTTAAAAAAGGGGATGTGATCAGAGAAGGATATAGCGAAGAACTTGACAGAATCAGACTAATATCCCGCGATGGCCGGCAATGGATAGCAGATCTTGAACAGAAGGAGAAGGAACGGACCGGAATAAAATCCCTTAAGATCAGATATAATGCCGTTTTTGGGTATTATATCGAGGTAACAAAGACAAATCTTAAACTTGTTCCGAAAGAGTATGAACGCCGTCAGACTACTGCCAATGCAGAACGTTTTACAATTCCCGCCCTAAAAGAAGTAGAGTCTCAGATAGCAACCGCAGATGAACGGCTATTTGTGCTTGAAGAATCTTTATACAATGAACTAATGGTAGAACTTCAAGCCTTTGTAACTAATTTTCAGGAGACTGCCCGGGCAATTGGAGAGATTGATCTCTATTCCTGCCTTGCTGAGGTTGCTCTAAAGAATGGTTACACAAGACCTGTGCTCTCCTATGAACCGGATCTTCTGATCCGGGATGGACGACACCCGGTGGTTGAGAAAACCCTGTCTGCGGGTTTTGTCCCAAACGATGCAGAACTATCAGCTGGAAATAATCAGATATTAATTATTACCGGTGCGAATATGGCGGGTAAATCCACATATATGAGAAGTGTGGCGCTTATTGTAATTATGGCGCAGATGGGATCATATGTCCCGGCAGCTCATGCTGGTGTTGGGATTGTTGACAGGATTTTTACCCGCGTTGGTGCTTTTGATGATCTTGCATCAGGACAGAGTACGTTTATGGTCGAGATGAGTGAACTTTCAACAATTCTTAATCATGCAACCGAAAAAAGTCTTGTAATTCTTGATGAGATAGGTAGAGGAACAAGTACTCTTGATGGTTACTGTATAGCAAAGGCATGTCTTGAAAACCTTCATGGCAAAAAGAATAAAGGTCCAAGAACGCTTTTCGCCACTCATTTCCATGAAATTGTTGGAATTGAAGAGGAACTGAAAAGAGTTGTAAACTGTCATTTTGCTGTACGTGAGTCTGATGATGATGTCGTCTTTTTACGAAAACTTGTGCCTGGAGCGACAGACAGGAGTTATGGTATTCATGTTGCTAAACTTGCAGGAGTGCCTGCCTCAGTTGTAAACCGGGCAGAAACTCTGATGAAAAGAATACTTAATGGAGATGAAGTTCCATCAGCCGGTAATCGCAGGTATACACAGATGATGCTTTTTGATGGCTCAACTGGAGATATAACTGACCCTTTAATTTCAGAAATTGCATCAATAGATTTAGATCAGATGACACCATTACAGGCTTTGACTACCCTTGCAGGTTTCAAAGAACGTGCTGAAGAAAAAAGTAAGAGATAATATAGGTGAAAAAATCAGGTGAGAGATGTGGCAATTGCCGTTCTTGATGAAGAGACAGTAAATTTGATAGCAGCTGGTGAAGTTATTGAGCGACCGGCATCTATCTTAAAAGAACTTTTGGAAAATTCACTTGATGCAAATTCAAACCGGATTCATATAGAGGTCATGACCGGGAAGAGTGAAATTGACAGGATAAAAATTACTGACAATGGTTCCGGCATTGCCTCTTCTGAGGTTGCAACAGCATTTCTTCCTCATGCAACAAGTAAAATTCGAAATGGAGGAGATCTTGATAACTGTCTGACTCTTGGATTTAGGGGTGAAGCACTCCCAAGTATTGCTGCAATTGCACAAGTATCAATTATTACAAGGCAGACCGGAAAATCTGTCGGATACAGGCTGCTGATATGTGGTGGCAAAATTTTAGAAAAGGGAGAAATTGGTGCTCCTGATGGGACTACTGTTATCGTAGAAGATATTTTTTATACCACTCCTGCACGTAGGAAATTTCTGAAAAGTTTACAGACCGAACTCTCGCATCTGCTAAAAGTTGTTGAGTTGGCAGCTCTTACAAGACCTGATGTAAATTTTCAATATTTTGTAAATGGTCAGGAGAAGATTTCAACACATGGTTCTGGCGGACTTATAGAAGTTATCAAACAGTTATATGGAGATGAGGCAGGTCATATGCTGGCTGTTTCCTATGAGATGTCAGGAGTATCGGTTAGAGGGTATATATCTGAGCCTTCAGTGTTTCGCCAGAATTCACAAAAGATCCAATTATCTGTGAATTCCAGGGTGATAAATTCTACAAGAATAGTTTATGCAATTAAGCGGGGATATGGGACGCTTCTTGCAAATCCCCTCTATCCAATGGCGGTTCTTGGGATTGCTCTAAATCCTACGCTTATTGATGTTAACATTCATCCGACAAAGCGTGAAGTTAAATTTTCCGATGAAAATCTTGTAATTAAAGTGGTTACCGATGCTGTCAGAAGCACTCTTAAAAGTGAAAGTCTTGTTTTTTCGGCAGAACTCAAAGGAATAAATGAGACCAAGGCAACAAAAGAAATAGTCGATAAACCTTTGATTGATAATAATACACATGAGCGCTTTGTTCCTCAGGTTGGAGTATACTCTGAAAGAGTGGCATCTTCAAAATCAGGTCAATCCAGTGTTTGTGCTGAAACTCTTGCAGGATATCGGGCAACAACACGACAGATTCATCAGACATGTCTTCCAGTAGGAAAAGCCCTTACAAAACCTCATGAAGATATTTCAGATCTAACCTATATTGGCCAGGTTAATGATATGTATCTTGTAGCAGAAAATGCAGGTGGTGACATGGTACTAATTGATCAGCACGCCGCACATGAAAGAATAAGATATGATATGTTAAAGGCTGCTCATGAAAGTGGGGTCAGGACTCAGGAATTGATTGTTCCTGTAGTGCTCTCTTTGTCTCCGTCTGAAAGTACACGGATGTCAGAGATTATACCAGTGCTTAAGGATGAAGGTTTTATTGTTGAACCGTTTGGAAAAGATTCATGGTGTGTCCGTGGGGTGCCTGTGGTTTTAGGGAAGAATGAAGATCCAGGTGCTGTTAAGGAGATCCTTGGATCTGCTCTCACCGGAGGAGATGTTTCGCGGCTTGGTGAAGCGGTTATGAAAATGACAGCATGCCGCGGAGCAATAAAAGCAGGGGCAATGCTTACCTCTGAACAAGCAGAAGAACTGATAAGACAACTTGCACATACCGCGGAGCCTTATACCTGCCCGCATGGAAGGCCGACAATTATTACGTTTTTAAGCGAAAATTTAGAAAAGATGTTCAAAAGAACCTGACAATATCCTTTTAATTTTTAGGCCCCGTTATAATCGGTTGATTTTTTATTGCCTAATAGGCAAGTTATTCCTTTGGTATTTAGTAGAATTTAACATCCGACTTCCATTTGAGGGTATTTAATATTTCCATCTGTTTTGGTGATGGACCTGCAACTATGATTTGATCATTGCCTAATTCAATAATATGGATCTTTCGAAGTTCAATCAATATTTTTTCAGGAGTTGAAACATTTAGCATTCCACTCTCTTTCATCTGATGAATAACCCATCTTTTCATCATAAGAGCGACAAAACTTATACATATTGTTCCATTTTTAACAACTTCATTTTTTGAGGATATGAAATAATTAGAAAAGCTTTTGAAGGTATCTCTAATTACTGCCTCATCCTCTTTTATCTCATCAAACCATTCAAGTGCATTATCCCAGTTTACATCACTTTCTGATGTCAGAATAACACTAATTCCTGCATCCCGAAGATGTTTTTCGATTAATTTTGGTCTTGTAGTTATTTCTAACCGGTTATTGACTACCTTCCATTGGATAAACTGTTCATATTTTCCAGCAACATCTTTAACAGTTTCTGCGGGGTTCATCCATCTGTATAATGGGATGTGTTGAAGACTTTCATGGATTAAATTTAGATTTTTTTCAAATTCATTACGAATCTCATCTTCTTTTAATGGACTATATATGACATGTGCATAAACCTGAACTGCTTCCACATCGATTGTAATTGGAACGACAAAACTGGTCTGCCCTCGGAAAATCTTAAGATTTTTGGGCTGCATTAAATCCGTTCTAATTTTCTTAAGTTCTGTTTTCAATATAGGGTGAGAAGCGGGGATTTTTATTAAAAAAGGTGAGCCGCTGAAGATAAAACTATAGAGATTCATAAGAGAACTAAAGTCCCTTAATGATACCAAAATGTTCTTTCTTCCTTTAAAATGGGTTATTCCCGATTCTGCACTTTTTATGAGGCTTGAAACCGTGAGATTTTTTATGTTTGGGATATATGCAACAGGTTTATTTTTTTCTTTGTCATAATAGACAATTATTTGTTCATTAAAATTATCATCAGATTCTACATTTTTAAAGAGTGATGGAAGCGATAGATTGTAGGATTTCATCTCCGTTGATGAGTTTTCCTCAACAAATGATTGACAAAGTTCAAGGTATAATGAACCTTCACCAAGTTTTTTTATGAGTTTTGCAATTGAATTTGCAGATATTTTCATATGATGAAAAGTTTTACTCAATACTGTCCCTTCA
The DNA here is from genome assembly GCA_964434005.1 of uncultured Methanospirillum sp. Taxonomy (GTDB): domain Archaea; phylum Halobacteriota; class Methanomicrobia; order Methanomicrobiales; family Methanospirillaceae; genus Methanospirillum. The sequence continues at coordinate 11,189 of CAYSSW010000036.1, read as the reverse complement.
TACCATGAAAGCAGATTTGAGATGGCTGCAGGTTCAATAAGAATTGCAAGTGTAAGTGTTAGAAATAAGCGTTTTTCACTTTCAGTGAGGTGATCTGAAAGAATCCTGTTGAGATTTAATTGTGTAATTGCATTGTAGTATGGAATAAATTCTCCAAATGCAAAGACATTTTCAGGGTTTTTAGCTTTTTCCCGGATTCTTACTGGTTTACCATCAATATTTTTACCCAGGTATTTGCTTTTTTGCCTTGTTCGATGGGTTTCTTTATCGTAATAGTATGTAATTTCATATAGGTATTCATGCCCGTTGATCTTTTTTACACGGGTTTTGGTCTTCACATACAATTATAGGCATATGAACACATTTAATATTTGCTATCAATGTCAAAAAAGGTGGTTAATGGCGTGAAATATTTATGTTGCCTAATATGATCTTTTTAAATTTTAGATATTTAAAGTTGCACGGTTCAATTAAGGGCTAAATTTAATATATCTCAAAGATAACTTATTATTACCTCTCTGCAACACAGTCTAATGTTAACAACCCCCCATCCAGGCATAACATCTGACGCATACCTGTGAAATACCATTATTTCACATCCCCCCATCAATGTGGCTAAGACAGGTGTTGTAGGAAGGCATGAAAATGAAGACCCCACTTTGATTCCCTGGCCATTCATCTGGTTGACTGCCCCGGTCAGAGGAATCATGCTTTTTTTATTTTTCAGGTTCAATCAATAGAATGTATAGATTACCAACAGGTCTTGGCAGGTTTTTCAAGTTGCCGGTCACAATTCGTTCATCAGGATATCCAAGATTTTCACAGATACTGATCCTTACCGAAATTTGAAGTGTTTTAAGCATCATCTGTAATTTTTCCATTGAAAAGAGAGGGTCTGTTATCAGGCAGATTTTCTTCCCCAAATTAAGTAAATTCTTTGCATCGGCAAGGATCGGTTCTGTACTCCTTCCATGGGCTGTGAGAATTACCATATCTGTCATTTGCAGATGCAAAAGGGAAGATGCATACTGAACAGATGAAATACCCGGAATAACCGTGCCTGGAAGATATCCAAGCCCGGATATCATGGGATCGCCAGTAGACAGGATGAGCGCATAATCCGGGAGATCCTTTAGTTCGCTATAGTTTTTTATTATCTGAACATCTGCTGTTTGAGATATAAACTCATGAGCAAGTTCAATTGCGCGTTTTGATCCATAAATAATTGTTGCATCTTCTATTGTTTTTATGGCCTCTAAAGTAAGCATTCCAGGGCCACATCCGGTTCCTACAATTTTCACTCTGTCTCTCCAAGTATTTTTCCAGTTCTGTCAAGTATTACCACTCTTATTTCCGGATGTATCTCATGATAATCTTTAAGGGTTGCATTCATTCTTGTGAAAAATTCTTCAGTTCCAGTCATCTCTTCAACAGTTGCATAACTGCTTCCTGAAAGAAAATCTGGATTTAAATACTTCAGAATAAGAGCAGGGAGTCCGCAGATGATTATTTCGCCGGTTATATGATCAATAATCTTATTTAATTTAGAACCGACAAGAATAGTCTCGTAATTTGGAAAAAGAAGTCTTGAAAAGCGGAGCCCTTTCCTGCCGGTTGTAAGTACGACTTTTTCTGCTTTAATTGCCCTATCTATTGCGGTCGCCTCAAGATGATCATCCCATGGCTCAACAAAGCCTGTTGTTCCAAGTAATGAAATACCTCCATCAACACCAACCTTATGGTTTAATGTTTTACCGGCAATTACATTTCCCTGTGGTAATTTTAGCAGTATATGGCAGTTTGAAAGGTCGGGACACTCAAAAAAGCCCTCTTTCATTGCGGCACAGATTTGATAATAAGCATCAGGACTTACAGCCGGGCAACCTTTAGAAAAACGAGGCGTGTCCCGATTCCATCGGCCGATACCATTGCCAAAGATGATTGAAAAATCAGTTGTCTCTTCAGTATTATTGAGTAATTTATCGGGAAAATCTGATAATACCTCTGCAATCATCTCAATCTGGCTTGTAACATCTTCAGGATAATCTCCGCTGTATTTGAAGGTGTGAACCTTCCCCGGTTTTAATACTTCAACTGGTATTGTGATTCTAATGCTAGAATTTGTGGGAATTTCAACAGATGTTATTTCATTATGCATTGAAAGGATTGCACCCTTTATAGCAGCAGCAGCTGTACTTCCTGTGGTAAACCCACGTCTTCTGATTGATCCATCAGAAGAAAGAACAGCAAGTCCTGATTTTACAAGATCCAGATCCTTGATATCACATTTATCTATCCATTCAGCCGGATAATCATAGCCTGAAACCAGATCAAAGATCATTTTTTTTTGATTCAACATAAATTGTTATGATCTCATTAAGTGCCGCAACAGCAACAGGAGTTCCACCTCTTGTTCCTTCATTTGAAATATATGGGATATCAAGTGTCTGGAGAAGTGCCTTTGATTCTGCAGCATTTACAAATCCAACAGGTGTTCCAATGACAAGTGCAGGACGTATACCTTCTTTTATCATATCACAGATTACAAGAAGCGCAGATGGAGCATTTCCTATAACGACAATAGATCCGTTGATCTCATCTTTTAAGGAGAGGAATGCTGCTGATGTCCGTGTTCTGCCATATGTATCCATGTCAGCAGAGACTTTATCAAGGACACATGTAACCTGGGATTGATGGCCGTGCTTTTGAATTCCAGTCTGAACCATCCTGATATCTGTAAGAATAAGTGCACGTGATGCAAGGGCGGTAAGTCCTGCATGTACCGGATTTCCATGGAATCGCATCAGTTTTGCCATTTCAAAATCACCAACAGCAATACTGCATCGTTGTTTTATCCTGTCTTCCGGAGTCTGGTCTCCAACAGTTTCTCGTGCAAGTTTTCGTGATATAGAAGAGATATTATATCCTTCGGCAGTATCTGCACCAATATCTGTATACCCATTGAGTATGTTTTTGTCCATTCTGTTCAACCTTTTGTCCAGTTAATAGTCGTATTTTCTGTGATAGCCACGTGGTGTTACTATAAATTGCTCATCACCCTGCTGATAAATACAGGTCTCTTCACCACCTATAAAAACTGTTGAGTGCATATCTACAAAATCTTCATTTGATTCTGCCTCAATAAGGGTGGTTATCAGAACTTCTTCCCCCTCTCGTGCAGCATTTTTTACAATACCTACTGGTGTTTTTTCTGGAAGGTATTTAAGGGCAATATTAATTGCCTCACCATACTGGGTAGTTCTGGTTCTACTTTTAGGATTATAGAGAACAACTGGCATTTTAACGGAAAAGACCGCATGAAGACGTTTTACAATTACATCCCATGGAGTCAGGAGATCTGATAAACTAATTGTTGCAAAATCAATCGAAAGAGGTGCTCCAAGAAGTGAGGCTCCCATGTTTGCTGCACTGATTCCAGGGATCACCTTTATATTTGCATTGGAATTCATGTGCATGGCAACTTCAAGCACAATACCTGCCATTCCAAAGATTCCTGGATCACCACCAGAGACCATAGAAACAATCTTCTCTTCTGCAAGTATTACTGCCTGCTTTGCTCTATCAACTTCTTTTCCCATTTTGCTTCTGATAATCTCTTTATCAGAAATAATATCCATGATTTTATCAATATAAAAGTCATTTCCAATTATTATATCAGATTCTTTTAGAACCCGTATAGCAAGACCTGTCAGGATATCGGATGAACCAGGCCCTGTACCTACAATGTAAAGCGTTCCGGTTTTCTTTTTATTTTGCAATTGCGACTGTAACATTTCCATATACCTTCTTTTCAGTTTTAAGTTCTTTTCCGGCAGACGCCGCAATAGCAGCAGGTTCAGCGACTCCCTGAAGTCCAAATCTTTCTGCTGCTGATTTTGTCTTTACTTTAGTTTTGTTCAGAATATCATCTGACATAAAGATCAATGGAATTTTAAGGTCTCTTGTCGCTTCAATAAGTCCTGATTCATGGGATTTAAGTTCAGAACTTGCCACAATACCAATCTCGTCCAGTGATATTTTTGAATCTATAAGAGCACTATTAATCGCATCTTTTATCTCATCAGCAGTAGTTCCAAGTCGACATCCAATCCCTACCGAATAGGGTTTGTCTGTTATCAGAAATGAGACTCCAGATGATCCGATAACCATACCTGATCCATTAATTCGATATATTTTGGCTTCGTCGTTAAGTACCGCAGTATTGGATCTACGAGTTGAATCAGTGTTTACAACCCGCATCTGCTCTCTGTCTGCAAAAACTTCCACAGCTTCCTTATTGAGAGCTTCAGTTGCAGTTGTTATAACTGGAATTAGTTTATCTTTTTCTGCAAGTTCTTCTGCAAGGGCATTTGCACCATGATGACCTCCAAGAACAGGTATTACAAACCTGTTATCAGGACTAATAACAACAATGGCAGGATCCTGCCATTTATCTGAAATTAATGGGGCAATGCTTCTGATTACAATTCCAATTGCCATAATTGCAATGATTCGATCTGTTTTTCTGAAATTCTCGCTAAAAAATTTATTGTGATATGGTAAATACTCTCCATTCACACTCTCTGCAATTTTTTTTCCAGTTTCAGAAAAATATGGAAGTGAAGTAACTACTGTTCTCATCATTGCTGCTTTGAATAAAGATATGATCTGATATGTCCGGTAGGATCCTCTGAAAACACTTCTCCTATAAGAAGAAGGGCCGATTTAAATATCCCGGCAGAACGTGCTTTTTCTGTAATATCTGAAACTTTACCCCTTACAATTTTCTGATCAGGCCATGTTGCATGATAAACTACAACTGCAGTTCTGTCCTGTGGAAGTTTAGCAGTAATCTCTTCAAGTTTATCAGTTCCAAGAAATATTGCCATAGTCTCACCTGTTTTCGCATATTCACAGATCATATCCTTATCAAGTGTTTTTCCAGCAGGTCTTGTGATAATTACTGATTCTGAAACTCCCCGGAGAGTTAACTGTGCACCAAGTGCGGCAGATGCACCAAATAAAGATGAGACTCCGGGAACAACTGTTGAATTAATTCCCTTCTCTTTTAACAGAGATATCTGTTCGACAATTGCACCATATAGAGCAGGATCCCCTGAATGAAGTCGGACAACTATCTTTCCTTTATTTACTCCATCTACCATTATAGGTATCAACTCTTCAAGGTTCATGCCATTGCTATCATACTTTTCTGATGCCTTACAGGTATCCACTAATACAGGATTTACAAGTGAACCGGCATAAATTAGAATATCTGCATGATCCAGTAGTTTTCTACCTTTCACTGTGATTAAATCAGGATCTCCAGGACCAGCTCCAACAAACCAGATTTCATTCATCAGTCATGCTCCGCATATAGAAGAGAGAAATAACTGCTCTCTTTAGGAATTTCGTCATCATGAAAAACCTTCATGCCTTCCATGTACATCTTCTCTACAAGCACAAAGCGTGTAAACCCCTTTTCTTTTAACTGTTCCATGTATTCTCCTGGATGTCTTGCTTTCATCCGAATTACACTTTTAACAGGGCTTCCATCAGTTACACAGAAACTTCCAACCGGCATTTCCGTTACAGACATTAAGGAAGTGACTGATGAGATTCCTGGAATAGTTTTTGATTTAAAATCAGGATTTTTCTCATTAATAATCTGCACCAATCTTGAATAAGTTGAAAAGAGATTTGGATCTCCTATGAGTCCGAAGATGACTTCTTTTTCGGATGCAGCGTCACCTATGATCTCTGCGTTCTTCTCAAGAATCTTTCTGATTACTCCTTCATCATGACTCATTGGAAAGGGAAGTTGAACAGGTGTACAGTACGGTTCTACAAGTTTTTTTGCAAGATCTCCCGGAACATAAACAATATCTGCTTCTTTTAACAATCTTACTGCCTTAAGTGTCAGGAGTTCAGGATCTCCAGGTCCAAGGCCAAGGCCGGTGAGCATTAATTTACACCTCCCTGAATAATGTAAATTGGATCAAGTGGTTTTAGCATAATCCCGTCTGCAATTGGTGTACTCTTTGAAATTTGAACCATAATTACCTCTTTGAAAAGGTCATACTCTTCTAATACAGTGATTGCCGTATTTAATGTACTGAGCATTACAGCATTTATTACAAAGGATCTGACCTTCATTCGTGCAAGTTCTTTAATTACTTCAGGCAGGTTTTTTGATCCTCCAATAAAAGCCGAATCTATTTTTTCAAAGGATTTGAGTAGAATTGCTGCATCTCCATAATGAACTGTTATATTTGAGATACCTGCCTTTTTTATTTCATGTTTGACATATTCGCATGCACTCTCTCTGATATCAATAGCATGAACATGGGCTGCCAACATTGCTGCCTCAATGCTAACACGCCCTGTCCCGCATCCAATGTCTGCAAAAATATCGCCTTGTTTTAAAGCGATTTTTTGAAACGAAATTGCCAGAACCTCATCTTTTGTTGGTCCTCCTGTTGGAGGTTTTAATTGTGTTTCATTCATCTTTCATATTACTCTTGTTATAATTGTTAAAAAATCCACTGAAATTTGTATGAAATATACATAATAATTATTCTATTTTTTCTACCGGTATTGATTGATTGTTTTCGGAATTGAAAGAATCAACTCTTTTTTTGACATGATCCACCATTCCACCACTAGTCAGAATCAAGGTTGACCTCCCATTTAATGCAGATAAAATACATTTGTCAATAACTCCAAATGTAAAATCCGGAACAATTTTCCATTGTTTTACTAAAATTTTTGCTTTGCTTCCCATAACTCCAAACGCAGATACTTTCTGGATTTCATCTTGCAGGCCTTCATGAGTTATTTCATTAACATCCGCGACATGAATTACCCCGTAATTATCTCCATTAAGTCGAATGGATCCATATTGATTCATTTCAATAAGATGAATCATATCTAATGTTGATTTGGGAAGTTTTTCGGTTTTTTTCAATCCTCTATCTATCAGTTCACTATAAAGATCAAAGAGAAGAGGTATCTTTAATTTAGCCTGCCTAACAAGAGAATGACTCAAAAAGGCAATGTCTGGAGATCCATCTGAAATAATAGATCCATTGTCCATCATAATTATTCTATCAGCCCATTGATATGCAAGTTCAACATCATGTGTTGAGATGATAATAGTTTTTCCCTGATTGTTCAGTTCATCAAGGAGATCCATTATACTTTCAGAACCGGCAGGATCAAGCATACTTGTCGGTTCATCAAGTACCAGAATTTCTGGGTCCATGGCCAGAACTCCAGCTATTGCAACTCTTTTTTTCTCTCCTCCTGAAAGATGATATGGTGGACGTTTGTCAAAGCCTTCAAGTCCAACCTGTCTTAAGGCATTTTGTACCCGGTTTTCTACTTCTTCTTCAGACATCTCAAGATTTGTTGGACCAAAGGCTACATCCTGCCAAACAGTGGGAGCAACAATCTGATTGTCAGCGTCTTGAAATACAAATGCTACTTTTTGACGAAGTTCCCGAAGTGACTTTTTTGTATATTCGAGTTCTTTGTTATGATAGTAGACCTTTCCAACGGTTGGGATATGCATTCCATTAAGCGTTAAAAGGAGAGTTGATTTTCCAGCACCATTTGATCCTGTAAGTGCGATCTTTTCTCCCGGATTAATTACAAGGGATATATCTGAAATTGCTAACTTATGATGTGAATATCCAAATGAGACGTTATTTAGTTCTATTATTGAATTCATTTTTTCATCTAAAATATTAGGGGATAATCTCCCAGGATTGCGATTATTATACAAAAAAATGCAAGGGTTATCAGGACACATGAGAAAGATTTGATTCGAATTGGAGTTTCGTTTCCAAATTTTGGAATTTTTCCATTGTAACATCTGGCATCCATTGCACGTATAAAATTATCGCCGTAATCCCATGAAGTTATAAACAGGCTTCCAAAAAGCATGCCAAGAGATTCGATACTTTCGCGGAGAGAGTGATATCCATGACGCATCACCTGTGCCTGATGAATCTCGTTTGTCCGTTCTATGAATATAAAAATGAATTTGTACATAAGCATTGAGATGTCGATTAATTCACCAGGGATTTTAAGTTTTTTGGCAACTCCGAAGAGATCTGTCATAGGAGTAGTTAGAGATATGAAGAAAAGAGCAATCATACCTCCAAAAACTCTTGAAAAGATTAATAACCCTTTTTGAAGACTTTCAGGTGTAATAGAAAGAACTAACCACGATGTTAGTGGAAGTTGCCAGAAAGGGTTTTCTCCACCTGTTATTAGTATGATTGTTGCAACGCTGATTACGGCAAAACTTAATGGAATAGTAAGAAGCCTGAGATAAGTTCCAATATCTATTCTTGCAAGAAAGATGATAGCCATTGATAAAATAAATGCTATCACAAGTGGTGGCAGAAAACCGGGGGAGAGTAATACAAGGATTATGGATCCTATGCCCATCAAAAGTTTGGTGGTCGGATTTATTCCGACCAGACCGTTTTCCTGTGCTATTTCCTCAAGAAAATTGTGGGAGTGTGACATTAATCTTCTACTCTTCTCCTCTGGCCAATGAAGTAACCAAATCCAAGTCCAATTACTATTCCTCCAAATGCAGCCTGAATGGCAAAGAGACATGATTCAATTTCTCCGGATGGAGGTGCCCACTGTGGAATAATTGGTGTTATTTCATCCTCGCTAAGTTTAGTTATCTCTAATACTTTTTCAGATCCAACTCCATCTGATCCACCAAATTCAGCATCAGGGTTAGATGCACTGGTCATCAGAAAAATTGCAATAAATGCCACTACAACAATAAGTACAATCAATTCAAATTTGTATTTCATGTTTATTCCTCCATGGCTGCAGTAATTTTCTTCTCTGAAAATACATTCAGTTTGATAAGCAGGTCTGGTTTGATGTTGACAATGTATTTAAAGACAAGTGCAAGTACCGCTCCTTCAAGGATTGCTAAAGGTATCTGTGTAATTGCAAATATTCCCAGGAATACTGTGAAGGAAGAAAGAAAGCCACCAACTTCAGCTGGATATGCAAGTGCCAGTTCAAGTGCAGTTATAACATAAGTAAAGAGGTCAGCTATTGCTACAGTGATAAAAACTGTAATGTACATGTTGAGTGATGTGTCCTTTAGTGCCCTATAGACATAATATCCCAGAACAGGTCCACAAATTGCCATGGAAAATGTGTTTGCTCCAAGAACTGATAGTCCTCCATGTGCAAGGAAGAGCGACTGGAAGAGCAGAACGATGAACCCAACGACAGCAGTGACAAATGGCCCAAATACTATTGCAGAAAGGCCGGTTCCAGTTGGATGCGAACAACTTCCTGTTACAGATGGTAATTTAAGTGCTGATAGAATAAAGATTAATGCTCCACAGATTCCAAGAAGTGGTAGTGCTTCTCTCTTTTCATCAAGAATCTTCCTTAATTGGATGAATCCATATATAAGACATGGAATTGTAATAATCCACCATAATACTGCCCATTCTATAGGCAGAAATCCTTCCATAATATGCATAATTATCAATCATTTCATTAGAGTTACTGGTAAATAAAATGATCAACTTAATATTTTGTAACGAAAGTTTTGTTGATTAAAAAATTACAAAATAAAAGCCGCAAAAATAATTGAATTATGTTCGCTGATACGCTATTGAGAGATTAATTATGGATTTTGAAAGATTTTCTGTAAACCAGGCATGTGTGTAAGATCCAAAAGTATTCGAAGTATACATTCCATCTTGAGAATTGGAGATTCCTTTACCTCTTGAAAGATTTATTGCGAATTGTGCATCTCTGTCCTGATCAATTTTTGAGTAATGAAATTCGTGTCCATGAATTAGCATTCCTTCATTGAAACCATGATAAGAGCCGTTGCTCTCTCCGATAGTATATCCTAATGCTTGAAAATGTTTTTCCATAGTTGACTGTGCTGGTAGTATTCCAACGCCTCTATAGGTCCTGTCTGTGGTTATGCTTTTAGTCAGATACATTAAACCGCCACATTCAGCATAGACTGGAAGTTCATCTTCAGCAGCATTTTTGATATCCAAAAGGGCTGGGGCTTTTTCCAGGGTTTTTCCATGGAGTTCTGGATATCCTCCTCCAAGATAAATCCCGTCTACTTCAGGGAGATGGTCTTTTAGGGGACTGAAATATACAAGTTCTGCGCCAGCATTTTTAAGAGAGTTAAGATTATGCTTATAATAGAAACAGAATGCTTCATCTCTTGCAACTCCTATTGTGACCTTTTTTTCATGTTGCTTTAAATTTATTACATTTATTGGAAGAGGGGGGGCAGATTTTGCTATATTTATAATAGCATCAAGATCTAATGAATGTGAGGCATCAATTAAGGCAGTATTCTGGTTTTTTGTTTCATCTGCCATTTTTAGTCCAAGATGCCGGCTGTCAACTGATATCTCTTTCATACCCTGCACAAAACCAAAATATGGATATTTCGCATTTATTTTCAGCATATTTTTGTGTCTTTCACTACCAACCCGATTGAAGATAACTCCTGCAAAATTTAGTTTTTCATAGGTTGCATATCCATTTATTAAGGCATGAGCACTGGTAGACATTCCTTTGACATCTGCTACTAATATTATAGGACAATTTAGGGCTTTAGAGAGATCAGCAGTACTTGCAAAAGTTGTGCCATCAATGCCGTCATACATTCCCATCACTCCTTCTATGACAGCGATATCTGCACCGTCACATCTGTCAGTAAATATTGAAAGAATTTCAGTTTTATCAGTCATCATAAGATCAAGGTTTTCTGACTCTCTCCTACAGATTTTGGAATGGAATCCAGGATCAATGAAATCAGGTCCAACTTTGAAGGGCTGTACTGCTAATCCACGTTCTACAAGTGCAGCCATAATTGCGCGTGTTATTGTAGTTTTTCCACAACCACTATGCGTTCCTGCAATGAGAATTCGTGGTATATTGAAAGTGGTTTTGGTTTTTCCTTTTAATGTCATGGGTTATCTTTCAGATAAGTCATGGATACTTATCTTTTTTTGGATATTTTATGAAGATTTAAGTGCAAAGATGATAATTTTGATTATTGTGGAAATATCGTCACATTTGAAGACTGTGATTCGGCTTAAGGTGCTGCCTGATGTTTACATTTCTCTTCTGTTTCTCATGCATGAAGGACATCTTTCTAT